>SFUD01000014.1 GCA_004561775.1 bacterium
AGTCTGGCGGATTACATACAGTCTCATTTTTCCAAAAGAAGTATTTGATGGCCGCGATTATGCCAGAGAAGAAAGGGCCCGCAACTTTACAGAAGAAAAATTCATTAGTGAAGAGACGCCCTACTGTCTTTAGCGGAGAGATGAGAGGCGGAAACTGGTATGCGGTAGGCGGAAGGAGTTTCCTTGCCCAGTTGTTCAGGGATGCGGGAGGCGACTACTTCCTTAAAGAGAATGAGGAGTCTGGCGGAGTGACTCTTGATTATGAGACAGTCTATACCAATGCGGCACATGCCGATTACTGGCGAATAGTCAACAGCTTTGAAGGAGAATACAGCTATAATGTCCTTAAAGAGCAGGACAACAGATATACCGATTTTGATGCATGGAAAAAGCATGGTGTTATCTACTGCAATATGAAGGAGGTGCCATTCTACGAGAGAATGCCTGTTGAACCGGAGGTGGTTCTCGCCGATTTTATCCACGTATTCCATCCTGATGTTCTGCCGAATCATAAACCGCAATATTATCACCTTTTGAAATGAGCAGAGGCAGTACAATCATTCTAATGGTTATGCTGGGAATCTCCATTGTAGGATTCTTCATTCTGAATCTTCTTTTAGGTTCGGTCAGCATACCTGTCGATAACATTATAGATATTCTATTAGGCAGAGACAACGATAACTTGATATGGCGTAATATTATCCTTAAATCAAGGTTACCGCAGTCTCTGACAGCTATGATGGCAGGGGCGGGACTTGCCGTAAGCGGTCTTCTGATGCAGACTGTATTCCGCAATCCTCTTGCCGGTCCATCGGTGCTTGGCATAAGCTCCGGCGCCAGTCTTGGCGTGGCTTGCGTTGTTTTGCTCTCCGGAAGCATAGGAGGAGTGGCCCTGAGCAAACTTGGTGTAATTGGAGAGGTGACAATAACCCTCTCCGCTATCATCGGCTCACTTCTGATTATGGCGCTTATAGCCTTTGTAGCGCAAAAGGTGAGAGGAAACGTCACTCTGCTCATTATGGGTGTAATGATAGGATATATTGCCAATGCCATAATCGGCGTCCTTAAGTTCTTTAGTGCGGAGGAGGATATCAGAGCGTATGTGATATGGGGTCTCGGCAGTTTTTCAAGAGTCTCCGGAGGCCAGACCTCTGTATTTATACTATTGATGCTCGTGCTCCTGCCCCTCTCCTTTTTTCTCATTAAGAGCCTCAACCTTCTTCTTTTGGGCGATTCTTATGCCCAAAACCTTGGTTTGAACATAAAGAGGGCGAGACTTCTGGTGATAGGGTGCTCCGGAGTCCTTGTTGCAGTAGTGACTGCCTATTGCGGCCCCATTGTCTTTCTGGGATTAGCCGTGCCTCATATATGCCGTGGCCTCTTCCATACCTCCAATCATGCGGTTATACTCCTGGCATCATTGCTTGGAGGCGCCTCATTGGCATTATTATGCAATTTGATAGCAAGAATGCCCGGATTTGAAGGCGCCCTTCCGGTGAACTCAGTTACGGCGCTTGTGGGCGCGCCGGTTGTAATGTGGGTCTTGTTCAAACGACGTAAAACTATGTGAGATGAAAAGAAGAGAGACAATACGTGTAATAGACCTTAGTACAGGTTATTACAACAAAAAGAATACTTCGGTAATCACACGCCACATAAATGCTTCTCTCTATTCAAGGGAGCTGACTTGCCTCTTGGGGCCAAATGGTGCAGGAAAGTCAACCCTGCTAAAGACCCTCACTGCATTTCTTCCGCCATTGAAGGGAGAGATACTAATCCAGAATAAAGAGCTAAAATCATATTCCGAAGCCGATTTGGCTAAGGTAATTGGAGTTGTCCTTACCGAAAGGCTGCATATAAACAATATGTCGGTTGATGAGCTTGTAGGCATGGGACGCAGCCCCTATACAGGTTTTTGGGGACATATGTCGGCTTATGACAAGCAGGTAGTGGATGAATCTATTGCGTTGGTGGGAATTGAAGGACTGCGCGGCAGAATGATGCAGAGACTAAGTGATGGCGAGCGACAGAAGGTTATGATTGCAAAGGCGCTTGCGCAAGAGACACCTGTGATCTTCCTTGATGAGCCTACAGCCTTTCTTGACTATCCCAGCAAGGTGGAGATAATGCAACTGCTTCAAAGACTCTCCCGAGAGAAGGAGAAGACAGTCTTCCTCTCCACCCACGACCTTGAGCTTGCGCTTCAGATTGCAGATAAGGTGTGGCTTCTGGACAAACCTAATGGAGTGACTATAGGTTCTCCCGAAGATCTTGCTCTGAGGGGAGAAATGACTAAATACTTTCATAGGGAGGGTGTGACTTTTGATATAGAGAGCGGACTCTTCAAGATTGACCATAAGCTCACAAATTCAGTCACACTTGAGGGCAATGGACCGGTTGCTAATATGATAAGGAAAGCCCTGGCGCGTCATGGCGTATCAGCCGTGGATAATGAGGAAAAAAATAAGATATTTGCGGATAAATCTGAGATTCGCTTGAATGGAGTCATATATCCCGATATTGACTCTCTTCTGGATGCTGTAGATTCAGTTTTTGACCGCAAATGAGAGATGTAACAACATATATTGAAGAGAATAAATGAAAGCTAAGATAATAGTCGTAGGAATTGGTCCGGGCGGACTTGACGATATAACGTCAAAGGCGAAGGAGATAATCCGTAATAGCAAAGTAATAGTGGGATACAAATACTATATCCCATTTATCGAACCATTAATCGGTAGCAATACGGAGATAGTGCAAAACGGAATGCGCCTGGAGCAAGCTCGTATAGAGAAAGCGTTTGAGATTGCAGAGAGCGGACGAGATGTCTGCGTAATCAGTTCGGGAGATGCCGGCATATATGGTATGGCTCCATTGGTATTTGAGATGCAGCGCAAGCGGGGAAGCGATATAGAGGTAGAGGTGATACCCGGAATCAGCGCCTTCCAAAAGGCCGCATCATTGCTAGGCGCGCCGGTAGGGCATGACTTCTGTGTAATCTCGCTCAGCGACCTTATGACCCCTTGGGCTTTAATCGAGAAGCGTATCAAGGCTGCTGCAGAGGCAGATTTTATAACATCTGTCTATAATCCCAAGAGCCACGGAAGGTATTGGGAATTGTACAGATTGAAAGAGCTCTTTCTTGAGTATCGGGACCCAAAGACTCCAGTTGGATATGTGCGTCAGGCAGGAAGGGAGGAAGAGGAGATTAAAATCACAACTCTTATGGAGTTTGATCCAGAAGATGTAGATATGTTCACTGTTGTTATCATAGGCAATTCTCAGACTTTTGAGTTTGAAGGGAAGATGGTGACACCAAGAGGATATTTTGAATCAAAAGATCTGCCCGAAGCCGGAGTAGGTCAGTCTATAATGATTGAGAGCTTCCGCACAATTGAAAGGGAGCTTAATAATCCCGATATTCCCCTTGGAAGGAAATGGCCTCTCCTGCACGCTATCCACACCACAGCCGATTTTGATATGGAGAATATTGTGAAGATTGATGATGGGGCTGTTGCGAGCATTTATGATGCTTTGTCATCGGGAAGAGTAAAGAGCATTATAACAGATGTGACAATGGCAGCCTCCGGAATCAGGAAGGGCGCTTTAGAGCGTCTTGGGCTCACCGTGAAATGCTATCTTTCGGACCAGGGAAGTGTTGAACTTGCAAAAAAGGCTGGCATTACTCGAACCCAGGCGGGAATACGTATGGCAGTTGCGGAGCACCCGGATGCTCTTTATGTATTTGGCAACGCGCCAACTGCTTTGATGGAACTCTGCAGCCTTATTCGCGCAGGAAAGGCAAAACCTTGCGGAATCATTGCGGCTCCGGTAGGTTTCGTGCACGTATGCGAGAGCAAGCATATGGTAAAACCATTTAAGGAGATTCCTAAGATTATTGTAGAGGGAAGAAAGGGAGGAAGCAATCTTGCTGCAACTCTTGTTAATTCTATACTCTGCTGGCCAGACGCGGAGCAGTTAAAACCTGGAAGAGATGTCTGATAAGAAGTTTACGGTAATCGGGCTCTCAGATAGCCACCAACAGTGGTTCTCTCCTGAGGTGAGGAGTATAATCTCCCAAGGTCATATCTTTTCCGGGGGCAAGCGACATCACGAGATTGTGAAGGAGCTCCTGCCCGCCGGCTATCTCTGGATAGATATAGTTGTTCCGTTGGATAAGGTATGGGTAGAGTATGCCAAGTATGAGAGCATTATGGTATTTGCTTCAGGCGACCCTCTCTTTTACGGATTTGCCGCTACTCTTCTACGCATCTTCCCTGAATGCCGGATGAAGGTCTTTCCAGCATTCAATTCACTTCAGATGCTTGCCCATCGCATTCTTATTCCTTACGCCGATATGGTGAATGTTTCATTGACGGGCAGACCTTGGAAGGGACTTGATAGCGCTGTAATCAGGCAATGCTCCATTATTGGCGTATTGACCGACCATAAGAAAGGACCTAAGGAGATTGCCGACAGATTGCTTGAGTATGGATATGACAACTATACTATGGCGGTTGGAGAGAATCTTGGGAATGAGAAGAGCGAACTTGTAAGCTCTCTCTCTCTTGAAGAGGCCTCAAGCAAAACCTTTTCCAACCCTAATTGCGTGATTCTTATAAAGAGAGATTCCCGAAAGAGATATTTCGGGATTCCCGAGGCAGAGTTTGCCCACCTGGAGGGGAGAAAGAATATGATAACAAAGATGCCCGTAAGGCTTCTCTCTTTATCCCTTCTTGAACTATATGACAAGCATACTCTCTGGGACGTAGGTTTCTGCACAGGTTCTATCTCTATAGAGGCTAAGCTCCAATTCCCGGCACTTGAAGTGATAGCCTTTGAGCGTCGTGAAGAATCACGGGAACTAATGAAAGAGAATTGCCGCAGATTCGGGGCCCCGGGCATTACAGAGGTTATCGGAGACTTTATGGAGTGTGATATCTCCGGTTATCCTGCTCCAGATGCCGTATTTATAGGCGGTCACGGCGGACGGCTAGAGGAGATGGTAAGCCGCATATATAAGGTGCTGAACAAAGGCGGATTAATTGTCTTTAACTCCGTCAGCGCAGAGAGTTGCCAAAGATTCCGTAAGGCAGTAGAGTCTTTGGGTGGAGCTATAGAAGCTGAACACATTCTTACTCTAGATGAACATAATCCTATAACAATACTTAAAGCAAAATGAGATACATAGTTTACATAAATGATGCTGGACTTAAGCTAGGAGAGATAATACAGAAAGAGAAGCCCGATTTTACACTCATCCACCAAAAATCCTTCTCATCCGTTGATTATACTGCAATAGATGCTATTGTCTTTATAGGAGCTTTGGGAATATGTGTGCGTATGATTGCCCCTATTGTAAATGACAAATATACAGACCCTGCTGTAATTTGTGTGGATAGCGTAGGACGCAATGCCATATCCGTTCTTTCGGGCCATATTGGCGGCGCCAATCAATTGTGCGAGGAGGTGGCTCATATTATAGGAGCAAGGGCTGTAGTTACCACGCAGAGCGACAACACGGGAACCTGGAGACTTGATTTGTTAGGCAAGTCTATGGGATGGATAACCGATGCAACGCGAAGCGAAATGAATCAAGCAATTGCCACGCTAGTAAATGGCAAGCCGGTAGGTCTGCTGCTTGATATCCGCGACAGCGGAACAGATTATCTGGAGACCTCTCTTCCTCCGAATGTCTCCATAGTTGATGATAGAAGCAATCTAAGCAAATACGAACTGATTATTGCCGTTACACCTTACATTTATAATTTTGAGACTCCTACTCTCTTCTATCGTCCGTTGGTATTGAACCTTGGCGTTGGTTGCAGGCACAATTGCAACCCTGAAGGTGTGGCAGAGCATATCGGCAACTCCTTGGTTGAAAATGGCATCAGTCCAAAGGCAATAAAGTCTGTTTCAACAATAGAATTGAAGAGGGATGAACCGCTGCTTGCAGAGCTCTCAAAGTGGCACAACATCCATTTGTGTAACATCTATACATCCCAACAACTTGCAGGCATTGTTGTGCCAAACCCATCGGAGAAGGTGATGGAAGTGGCAGGCGTGCCTGGCGTTGCAGAGAGCTGCGCTATAAAGGCGTCCGATAATGGCAAACTTATTTTGGAGAAGCAGAAGGGCAAAGTATCTGAAAATTCCGAATTCACATTTGCCGTAGCTCTTGACAAAAAAGCTTTGCGCGGAGGTCATATCGAGATTGTCGGAGCAGGTCCTGGCGACCCTGAACTCATATCGGTACGCGGCAAACGTCTCCTTGAGCAGGCCGACCTTATCTTATATGCAGGAAGCCTTGTCCCTGTAGAGTTAACATATTATGCCAAATCCGGCTGTGTAGTAAGAAGCTCTGCATCTATGAATCTAGAGGAGCAGTTTGCTTTAATGAAGGAGTTTTATGATTGCGGCAAATTTGTGGTTCGCCTCCATACGGGCGACCCTTGCATATATGGCGCAATCCAAGAACAAATGGCTTACTTCGACAAATATGGCATGAGCTACCATATAACACCGGGCATCTCCTCATTCCAAGCGGCTGCAGCCGAACTGCAGTCCCAGTTTACTATTCCCGAGAAGGTGCAGACAATTATTCTTACCAGAGGCGAAGGGCGCACTCCAATGCCAGAAAAAGAGCAGCTCCACAAACTTGCGCTCTCTCAAAGCACTATGTGCATCTACCTGAGTGCAGGAATAGTAGAGGATGTGCAGAGCGAACTTCTTATGGCATATCCTCCCGATACGCCTGTGGCTGCCTGCTACAAACTCACCTGGCCGGAGCAGCGCATCTATCGGGGTCAGCTCAAGGACTTGGCGAAAATTGTCCGCGAGAATGGACTCACACTTACCACTCTTCTTGTGGTAGGCGATGCCATTGATAACAGAAAGGGATTGTCTCGCTTATACAACGAAGGATTCAAACATCTTTTCAGAAAATGATACTTGTCTTTGGAGGAACCACAGAGGGGCGAATAGCAGTAGAGACGCTTGATGAGGGATCGGGAAAATATTTCTACTCTACACGCGGCAATCTTCAGAATATCGAATGTGCCCACGGCGAGCACATACACGGCGCTATGACCGAGCCGGATATGGCAAGCTTCTGCAGCTCTAACAATATTCGATTGATTATAGATGCGGCGCATCCATTCGCATCCTCGCTGCATTCCACCATAGAGAGAGTCAGCCACAAACTGGGCATTCCGGTAATAAGGTTTGAGCGCAGATATCCTTATGCTGACTACGAAAAGATTGTTTGGTGCGAAAGCTTCCAAGAGGCAATAACAGCTATGGAGGCAGAGGGCATAGAACGCCTGCTCGCCTTAACAGGAGTGCAGACAATAAAGAAGTTAAAACCGCATTGGAGCAGGCATCAGACTTGGTTTAGAATCCTCAACAGAGCGGAGTCCATTGAGATTGCCGCTGCAGAGGGATTCCCTGCCGACAGAGTGGTATATTATGATGAGACCTCATTAGACTCCCTCATTAAGAGCATTCGTCCCGATGGCATCATCACCAAGGAGAGCGGAGAGACCGGCGGCTTCATAGAGAAAATAGAGGCTGCTCGGCAATATGGCATAAAAGTATTTGTAGTAAAGCGACCTAAGCTCTCCGATGACTTTATTATCGTAGATGGTCGTCATAGCTTACGCCGTGAGGTGGAGATGCTCTTACCCGAATTTTACCCTTTGCATACCGGTTTTACCACTGGTTCGTGCGCCACTGCTGCGGCAAAGGCTGCGCTTGTGGCATTATTAACCTGCAAAAAGGTTGATGATATTGATTTCAGGATACCGGATGGCGAGACAATGCATATGCAGATAGAATCAGTGACCACCTGCGGTGATGCCGCAATTGCCACCGTGGTAAAGGATGCTGGAGATGATCCGGATGTGACAAACAGATCGCGGATATCGGTTAAGGTATCGTATGCTCAGCACGAAGGAATACGCTTCTTTGGAGGAGAGGGAATAGGAACTGTTACAATACCCGGATTGGGCCTTCCTGTTGGAGAAGCGGCAATCAATCCCATTCCTAGAGCTATGATGGTCTCCGAACTCTCATCTCTATACAATGGAGGCCTTGATGTGACAATCTCTCTTGATGGCGGAGCAGAGATTGCCAAAAGAACTTTCAACCCTAGAGTTGGCGTATTTGGCGGAGTCTCCATTATTGGCACATCAGGCATAGTGCAGCCATTCTCGCACGAAGCCTTTCTGGAATCTATACGCAGGGAGATGAATGTTGCTTTGGCAAACAATTGCCAGATGGTTGCTGTTAATTCCGGCGCTAAAAGCGAGCAGTTTATGAAGGCTCTTTTACCCGAATTGCCTCAGCAGGCTTTTATCCACTATGGCAATGCCATAGGAGAGACTATGAGCATTGCTATGGATTGTGGAATAAAGCACCTGATAATAGGACTTATGCTAGGCAAGGCTGTAAAACTTGCTGAAGGCAATTTGGACACACATAGTCACAAAGTGACAATAAATAAGGAATTTCTGAAGTCTTTGGCAGAGGAGTGCGGTTGCTCAGAAAAGGCAAAGGAGGGAATTGACGCTCTCTCTCTTGCCCGGGAACTGCCGTCATTTCTAAGCCAAGAGGATGCCGCCCTATTCTTCCCTGAGGTTTTAAGGCGTTGTCATTCTCAATGCGCTGCCATTTATAAAGGAAAACTGGACGCTATCCTCTTTACGGACGATGGAAAAACATTAAGCAAGACTTGGTGATGAAAAAGAATGCATTTCTAATTGCGGCAGCTTCATCTGGAAGCGGCAAGACTACGCTCTCTTTGGGACTGATGAAAGCCCTGTCGCGAAGGGGGCTTGCTGTACAGCCCTTCAAATGCGGTCCCGACTATATAGATACTCAATATCATACGCTGGCTACAGGACGCAATTCAATAAACCTGGATCTCTTTATCTCCTCTGAAGAG
>SFUD01000015.1 GCA_004561775.1 bacterium
GCCAGTTGAGGAAGATATTTACAAGGTTGGTCAGCAGGGTTATGTACATTGCATATTTGGTTATGCCTATTCCCTCTGAGAAGTTCTTTATTGTAAAGAAGAAGATGGCGGGTATAATGCTTGCCAGCGATATCCAGTAGTACTCCCTTGCATATACAAGTATGGAGGGGTCCTGCCCCATATGATCCATAAAGGGCACCACAAGTGCCATAAGGAGAATGGTCAGTCCGCCTATGGCCATATTAAGATAGTGCGAGTGTCTGAACCATTTGAGCACCTCCATAGTGTTGCCCTTCCCGAATGATTGCCCTATAAAGGGGGTGGCGCCGTGCGAGAAGCAGATGAAGAAGACAAAGCCTATCAGCATTATATTGCCTGCAAATGAGACGCCTGCAAGCTCCTCTGTGCCCAGATGCCCAACCATAATGTTGTCTGCAAACTGCACAACCATCTGGCCTGCTTGCGCTATCATTACCGGAACGGCAAGTTGTATTGTCTTTTTATAATGTTCTAGTAGCATCTCTCTTTTAAAATAGCGCGAAAATAGTTAAATTTGTGCGATATGGCAAGTTTTCTACAGGTAGAGAATATTAGCAAATCGTATGGCCCCAAGGTGCTCTTCGGGAATATCTCCTTTAATATAAATGAGGGGGATAAGATTGCCCTTATTGCGCCTAACGGAACTGGCAAGAGCTCTCTGCTCTCCATATTGGCAGGGGAGGAGAGTTCCGACTCCGGAGGAAGCATAAAATTTATGAAGGATATCTCCATTGCCTTCCTCAAGCAGAACTATGATTTTAATCCTGAGAATACCATATATCATCAGCTCTTCTGGCAGCAGCAGGGGCTCTATGAGGCAGTTGAGGAGTATCACAGCGCATTGGCGCAGAGTGCTTCAGGCACATCCGAGAGGTTGGAAAAGGCTCTTGCAGAGATGGACAGGCTGGATGCTTGGACTTTTGAGCAGAGCGCCAAGAGGGTGCTCACACAGCTTAAGCTTACCAATCTTAATCAGAAGATGTGCCAGCTTAGCGGTGGAGAGGTAAAGAAGGTTGCAATTGCATCTATGCTTCTCTCTAATCCCGATTTCCTTATTATGGATGAGCCTACCAACCACCTGGATATGGAGGTGATAGAGTTCCTGGAGGATTATCTGAAGAAGTCCAAGTGCACCCTCTTTATGGTTACTCACGACCGTTACTTCCTGGACCGTGTCTGCAATACCATATTTGAACTGGACAACGGCTCTCTCTACTCGTACAAGGGCAACTACTCCTACTATCTTGAGAAGAGGGAGGAGAGGATCTCCAACTACAATGCTGCAACGGAGCGTGCCCGCAACCTTATGAGAAGGGAGCTGGAGTGGATAAGGTCCACCCCTTGCGCAAGGTCCGGCAAGGCAAAATACAGGATAGATGCCTTCAGAGACCTTAAGGAGAGGGCAGAGAGCAGGATTGAGGAGAAGCGGAATATGGACTTCTCTGTTGGGACTGCCCGTATGGGCACAAAGATTATAGAGTGCCGCCATCTGCACTACGAGTGGGAGGGGCAGACTATGCTGGAGGATTTCTCCTATAATATGGCAAGAGGTGAGAAGATAGGTATTGTTGGCGCCAATGGAGTGGGAAAGAGTACCTTCCTTAATCTTGTTACAGGAGCCCTTAAGGCAGATTCGGGCACTCTGGAGATAGGGGAGACGGTAAGATTCGGCTACTACAGGCAGCAGGGGATAGAGTTCTCCCAGGAGGAGACGCTGCTGGATGTTGTGAATGAGATAGCAGATTCTGTGGCGCTTGCAGATGGAACGCGAATCTCCACCACCTCTTTTCTCAACAGATTTCTCTTCCCGCCCAATATGCACAATACCAAGGTGGCAAGGCTAAGCGGCGGTGAGCGCAGGAGGCTCTATCTGCTTACGGTGCTTATGAGGAATCCCAATTTCCTTATTCTGGATGAGCCTACAAACGACCTTGACATAATAACTCTTAATGTGTTGGAGGAGTATCTGCAATCCTTCCCGGGCTGTGTTCTTATTGTCTCGCACGACCGCTATTTTCTAGACAAGATAGCAGACCACCTCTTTATCTTTACCGGTGGCGGCAGAGTTAAGGACTACGTTGGAAAATGCAGTGAGTACAGGGCCTATGTGGCAGCTATGGAGCAGGCCTCTGCAAGGCAGGAGGTAAAGTTGCAGCAGAGCGCAAAGCCTGCAGCGCAAAGGGAGCAGCAAGCGCAAAAAGAGCAGCTTGCAGCGCAGAGTTCCGCCTCTGCGGCGCCAAAGCGCAAGAGGCTCTCATATAAGGAGCAGAGAGAACTGGAGGAGGTTACCAAGGCAATTGCGGAGCTGGAGAGCGAGAAGGCGGAACTGGAGAGGGGGCTCTCTTCCGGAACGCTGCAGGGAGATGAACTCCGCAGGGCATCTGAAAGAATAGGTGAGGTTATCTCCCTTTTGGACGAAAAGGAGATGCGATGGCTTGAATTGAATGACTGATTATCAAATATTTTAAAAATTTAATTGTTATGGAGGCATATCTACAGGCGGCTCAGAATTGGTTGAGTCCGGAATTTGATGAGGCTACTCGTGCAGAGGTTAAGAGATTGATGGAGAACGATCCGAAGGAGCTTGAAGAGAGTTTCTACAGAAATCTGGAGTTTGGTACAGGAGGTTTGCGCGGCATTATGGGCGTTGGTACAAACCGTATGAACAAGTATGTTGTTGCTATGGCAACCCAGGGATTGGCCAACTATATGATGATGAACTTTAAGGAGTTGAAACAGATATCTGTTGCTATCTCTTACGATTGTAGAAACAACAGCCAGCTCTTTGCCAAGATTACCGCGGAGGTCTTTGCCGCAAATGGTTTTAAGGTATATCTGGTAGATGCTCTCAGACCTACGCCGGAGTTGAGTTTTGCAATCCGTCACTACAAATGCCAGGGAGGTGTGATGGTAACTGCATCGCATAATCCTAAGGAGTATAACGGTTACAAGGCTTATTGGGAGGATGGCGCACAGATTACCGCTCCTCACGATGTGAATATAATAAATGAGGTGCTTAAGATAACCTCCCTCTCTCAGGTTAAGTTCCACGGCAACGAGGAGAATATAGAGCTTGTGGGCAAAGAGTTGGATGAGGCATATCTCTCCTCTCTTGAGACACTGCACCTTACTCCGGAGGCTGTTGCTGCGCACAATGATATAAAGATTGTCTATACTCCGCTGCACGGAACAGGCGTTAAGCTGGTGCCTATGGCGCTGGAGAGAATGGGCTTTAAGAATATCTACGGTGTGGAGGCTCAGAATGTTAATGACGGAGACTTCCCAACCGTGAAATCTCCTAACCCAGAGGAGAGTTCAGCTTTGGAGATGGCTGTTGCCCGCGCAAATGAGGTGGGCGCAGATGTGGTTATGGCAACAGACCCGGATGCGGACAGGGTAGGCATTGCGCTGCGCAACAACAATGGCGAGATTGTGCTGCTTAACGGCAACCAGACCGCCACTATTCTCTCCTACTATCTCCTGCAGCGCTGGAAAGAGCTTGGAAAGCTCTCCGATAAGACCTATATGGTAAAGACCATTGTTACCACAGAACTGCTTGCTGCAATGGCAAAAGATTATGGAGTGAAGATGTATAATGTGCTTACCGGCTTTAAATATATTGCTCAGGTTGTAAGAGAGAATGAGGGCAAGGCTACCTTTATTGGCGGCGGCGAGGAGAGTTATGGATTTAACGCCGGCGAATTTGTTAGAGACAAGGATGCGGTTATTGCCTGCTCCCTCTTTGCAGAGTGCACAGCTTGGTGCGCAACTATGGGCATAACCCCATATCAGTTGCTGCAGCGCATCTATGAGAAGTATGGTATGTATAAGGAGGCTCTCCTCTCTCTCACCAAAAAGGGCAAAGAGGGCGTAGAGGCTATACAGAAGATGATGAAGGAGTACAGGGAGAACCCTCCTGCAACCCTTGCAGGCTCTCCTGTTGTAAAATGTGTGGACTATCTGCGCACAGAGGAGACAGGAATGCCAAAATCCAATGTGCTGCAGTTCTTTGCAGAGAATGGTGCGGTTGTCTCCATAAGGCCATCGGGAACAGAGCCTAAGATAAAGTTCTACTTTGGCGCGCACGGCGCAGATTGCGACGCTGTTATTGCAAAACTTAAGGAGCAGTTCTCTGAGAAGTAGTGCTATGCCTTTACGTTTTTTGCTTTTTGTTGTTCTTCTGCTCTCAACCCTCTCCGCTATGAAGGCAAATGCCGCACAGCCAAATGAAATTGCTGCTGTTCCAGAGGAGCTGGCTGCCAAGGTGGACTCCATAATGCGGCGTATGAGCCTGCAGGAGAGGGTGGCGCAGCTCTTTGTGGTGCACTTTGTCTCCAAGCACCCAAGGAGGGTTAAGGAACTGCAAAACCGGCTCATTAAAAGAGGGTTGGGCGGAGTTATTCTTATGGACGACAAGCTTGTGCCAAGTCTGGAGCGCATCAATGCTATGAATGCTCTTGCAAAGATTCCTCTGCTGGTTACATTGGATGGCGAGTGGGGCGCGCAGATGCGCTACTGGACAGAGATACCTGCCTTCCCAAAGCAGATGCAGCTTGGCTCCATAAAGGATCGCAAAATGATTTACCGTGCAGGCTATGCCATTGGCAAGGAGTGCAAAGATTTGGGCTTTCAGGTAAATTATGCTCCCGATGTAGATGTAAACAATAATCCCGACAATCCTGTAATCCACTACCGCTCCTTTGGCGAGGATCCGCAGAAGGTGGCGCTCTATGGCGCTCTCTTTATGCAGGGTATGCAGGATGCAGGCACATCTGCCTGCGCAAAGCACTTTCCCGGACACGGAGATACCGATGTGGATTCGCACAAGAGCCTTCCCGTGCTCCCCTTTGATATTAAGAGGCTGGAAGAGGTGGAACTCTTCCCGTTCAAATATCTTATAGAGAAGGGGGTGGACCTTGTTATGCTTGGTCATCTGCAGGTTAAGGCAATGGACTCTACCGGCACAATCTCATCTCTCTCCTATCCTATAATTACAGATTGGCTTAAGAATAAGCTTGGATTTGAGGGGGTTATCTGCACAGATGCTTTGGAGATGAAGGGAGTGGCTGTGGAATCGGGACTGCCTCAAAGCAGAATTCCGCTGGAGGCATTCAAGGCAGGTGTGGATATTCTGCTTATGCCAAATGAGGTTGAGGCCTCAATAAAGCAGATTGTGCACGCGGTAAGGCGTGGAGAGATCTCCAAAGAGCGCCTTAATGAGAGTGTGCGCAAGATTCTTATGCTTAAGGCAAAGAGAGGACTCCTGGGGAGAGGCAAGGAGGAGTTGCGTATAGATACGGCAGGGATAAACAAGAGGGTAATAAAACCTGAGAATCTGGCACTTATAGATTCGCTTGCCAACCAGTCCCTCATTATGGCCTGGAACAGCCATAGAAACCAGCTTGGCAAGAGCACTATGATTAACCAGAGAGCGCTCCCGCTTAAGCACTGGAGATATGGTAAGGTGGCCTACCTTGGCTATGTTGGTGAGGGCAGAATTGTGCAGAAACTGGAGGGCTCCGTAAAGAGCAATGTGGAGAATTTTGAACACTTCTACAATACTCTCAAAGAGCTAAACAATGGCTCTCAATCCCCCTTCCAACTGGATTCCATTCTCTTGAGAGGCACCATTACGGCAGAGATGCTCTCCTCTGCGCTGGATTCCCTTCAGGGTTATGACTGCATAATTGTTGGAATCCACAACGCGCTTAATTCGCCTGCCAAGAACTTTGGCATAAACGATGAGCATATGCGGCTGCTTGCACGGCGCGCACGCACCCAGAATATCTCTGTGGTATGGTTCGGGACGCCCTATGTGCTCAACAAAGTGCCCTTCTATAAAGATTTTGCCTCATTCATAATTGCCCACTCAAATGCAGATTTTAACAACAGAGCGGCGGCAAGGATAGTTTACGGAGAGGTTGAGCCTTGCGGTGTTATGCCGGTCTCTGCGGGTGACCAAAAGGCATACAAAGAGGATTATAATCTGTAAATTTGGCAGGTAAGTGGCTTGAAAAGAGTTTTTTAGATGTCAATTTGACCGCTTTTAAACTCTGGCTGAAGATTTGATAAACTCCTTTTGAACTGCACGATGAGGCGGTTCAAAAAGGAGTTTTTAATATGTATAACAATCAGAATCAAAATCAGAATCAGCAGAGTGCTCTAAGCACTTATGCAATCAACCTCAACGAGAGGGCGAAGGCGGGCAAACTGGACCCGGTTATTGGAAGGGACGAGGAGATTAGGCGTGTTCTGCAGATTCTTAGCAGAAGGACAAAGAACAATCCTATTCTTGTAGGAGAACCTGGAGTTGGAAAGACAGCCATAGCTGAGGGCTTGGCACAAAGGATAGTTAATGGAGATGTGGCGGAGAACCTTAAGAACAAAGTGCTCTACTCTCTGGATATGGGCGCTCTTATTGCGGGCGCCAAGTATCAGGGAGAATTTGAAGAGAGGCTTAAGTCTGTTGTTAAGGAGGTTATTGAGAGCCAGGGTGAGATAATTCTATATATAGATGAGATTCATACTCTGGTGGGTGCCGGCAAGAGCTCCGGCGCAATGGATGCGGCAAATATTCTTAAACCTGCACTTGCAAGGGGAGAGCTTAGAACTGTAGGCGCCACAACTCTGGATGAGTACCAGAAATATTTTGAGCAGGATAAGGCACTGGAGCGCCGTTTCCAGATGGTTATGGTAGATGAGCCTTCGCCTGCAGAGAGCATCTCAATTCTGCGTGGACTTAAGGAGAAGTATGAGGGACACCACAAGGTAAAGATATTGGATGATGCCATAATTGCCGCGGTAGACCTCTCCAACAGGTATATAACCAACAGGTTTCTTCCCGATAAGGCCATAGACCTTATAGACGAGGCTGCCTCCAAGCTAAGACTGGAGATGAACTCTGTGCCTGAGTCCATAGATGAGCTTAACAGAAGAATAAAGCAGTTGGAGATAGAGAAGGAGGCAATCAAGAGAGAGGGCAAATCTCCAAAACTGACCGAACTTACAGATGAGCTCAATGATCTTATGGCAAAACAGAAGGAGTTGGACAAGCGCTGGAAGGAGGAGAAGGAGGTGCTTACCAATATGCAGAGCAAGCGCCAGCAGATAGAGGATTTGAAGAATACCGCTGCAGCGGCAGAGAGAGCCGGGGA
Organism: bacterium; assembly: GCA_004561775.1. Taxonomy (GTDB): domain Bacteria; phylum Bacteroidota; class Bacteroidia; order Bacteroidales; family UBA932; genus Egerieousia. The sequence continues at coordinate 7,194 of SFUD01000015.1, forward strand.
TTATGGCAAGGTTGCAGAGATAAGATATGGCAAGATTGCGCAGTTGCAGAAGGAGATAGATGAACTTGCAGCCAAACGCAACAGCAACCCGGAGGGGCAGCTTATAAATGAGGAGGTCTCTCCCGATGATATTGCGGAGGTTGTCTCCAAATGGACAGGCATACCTGTAAAGAGAATGCTGCAGAGCGAGCGCGAGAAACTGCTGCACCTTGAGGAGAACCTGCACAAGAGAGTTGTAGGACAGGAGGAGGCCATAAAGGCTGTATCAGATGCGGTGAGAAGGTCTCGTGCAGGCCTGCAGAATGAGAAGAGGCCTATAGGTTCGTTCCTCTTTCTGGGTACCACCGGTGTGGGTAAGACAGAGCTTGCCAAGGCGCTTGCAGAGTTTCTCTTTAACGATGAGAATATGATGACAAGGATAGATATGAGCGAGTATCAGGAGAGCTTTGCTGTTACCCGACTTATAGGTGCGCCTCCGGGATATGTGGGATACGACGAGGGTGGCCAGCTTACAGAGGCTGTAAGGCGTAAACCCTACTCTGTGGTCCTCTTTGATGAGATAGAGAAGGCGCATCCGGATGTATTCAATATCCTGCTTCAGGTCTTGGACGACGGAAGGCTTACAGACGGCAAGGGCCGTACGGTAAACTTTAAGAATACTATCCTTATTATGACAAGTAATGTGGGAAGTGAGATTATTCAGGAGGAGATAAACAAGAGCGCCGCTTCCGACGGTCTCTCAAGGGAGAGATTGGAAAAGTGCAAGAGTATGGTGATGAACCTGCTTAAACAGAGGGTAAGACCGGAGTTCCTTAACAGGATAGACGAGGTGATAATGTTCCAGCCTCTTACCAAGGCAGATGTTAAAGGCATTCTTAATCTGCAGATTAACACAATCAAGGAGATGCTGGAAGAGAAGGGCGTAAGCCTGGAATTCACAGAGAGGGCTCTGGACTATCTTGCCGGCAAGGGTTACGACATTGCCTACGGAGCGCGTCCTATAAAGAGGCTCCTTCAGAAGGAACTTGTAAATGAACTTGCCAAAGAGATGATAGAGGGAGATATCTCCAAAGAGAGCAAAGTGGTTATAGATGCAAGAGAGGGCCGTTTGGTTATTGAGCCATAACGGCTCTCTCTTTTTTAAGAGTAAGATTCAGAATTACTGCTATAATGAAGACCACAGCCACGCAGTTCTCTGCAAAGACGGTCTTTACCAGCTCCGGGAAGATGTTGAATAGCCCGCTTGCCTGTGTAAAACCTATTCCTATGCTTAGCGAGAGCGAGGAGATTATCAGATTCCTCTGGCTGAATCCGCATTTTGCTGTCATCCCGAATCCTGCAAAGAGAATGGAGCCGAACATCATTATGGTGCAACCTCCAAGAACCGCCTGAGGTATGGAGGTAAGGAGTATCCCGAACGCAGGAAAGAGACCTGCAAGAATCATTATTGCCGCGCCTGTTGCTATGGCAAATCTGTTTACTACGCCGCTCATAGAGGCAAGTCCAACATTCTGGCTGAAACTGGTAATAGGCGTGCAGCCGAAGAGGCCAGCTATGGAACTTACAAAACCGTCGCAGGCAATGGATCCTGAGAGCTCTTTGCCGGTAATCTCCCTATGCAGGGCGGATGAGGCCAGCGCGGAGGTATCTCCAATGGTCTCAGTTGCAGAGACAAGGAAGACTACCACAATGGAGAGTATTGCGCCAAGGCTGAATACAGGCTTGAAAGGCATTATGTTCGGGAGTGAGA
>SFUD01000016.1 GCA_004561775.1 bacterium
GCAATGGAGAAGGGCAAACCAATCTTTGGAATCTGTATGGGCAACCAGCTCCTCTCAAAGGCCGCCGGAGCAAAAATCTTCAAACTCAAATATGGACACAGAAGCCACAACCAGCCGGTAAGGCTAATTGGCACAAACAGATGCTTCATAACCTCCCAAAACCACGGCTTTGCGGTAGACCATACCACACTGGGACCAGATTGGGAGCCGCTCTTTGAGAATATGAACGACGGCACAAATGAGGGAATAAGGCACAAAAGCAAACCATTTTTCTCCGCTCAGTTCCACCCCGAGGCCTCAAGCGGTCCTACAGATACAGAGTTCTTGTTTGACGAATTTTTAAAATTGCTCTAACAGATGGAAAATAAGATAAAGAAAGTATTGCTCCTTGGTTCCGGCGCCCTGAAGATTGGTGAGGCCGGAGAGTTTGACTATTCCGGTTCGCAGGCACTGAAGGCAATGAAAGAGGAGGGCATAGAGACCATCCTCATAAACCCAAACATTGCAACCGTACAGACATCGGAGGGTGTTGCAGACAGAATCTACTTCCTCCCTGTTACAGCATATTTTGTAGAGAAGGTAATACGCAAAGAGAGACCTCAGGGAATACTCCTTGCCTTTGGAGGCCAGACAGCGCTTAACTGCGGAGTAGAACTCTACAAGAAGGGAATCCTTAAGAAATACAACGTGGAGGTTCTGGGAACACCCGTTCAGGCAATTATGGATACCGAAGACCGCGAACTCTTTGTTGAGAAACTGGACGAGATAAACGTACGCACAATAAAGAGCACCGCAGTAGAGAATGTAGAGGATGCCGTAACGGCAGCCCAGGAGCTTGGCTATCCGGTAATCATAAGAGCCGCATACGCGCTGGGAGGACTGGGCAGCGGTTTCTGCAACAACGAGGAGGAGCTGCGCAAACTGGCAAGCAAAGCCTTCACCTTCTCTCCGCAGGTACTTGTGGAGAAATCTTTGAAGGGTTGGAAAGAGATAGAGTACGAGGTGGTAAGAGACCGTTACGACAACTGCATAACCGTCTGCAATATGGAGAACTTCGACCCTCTTGGAATCCACACCGGAGAGAGCATTGTGGTGGCCCCTTCGCAGACCCTTACCAACAAAGAGTACCACTGGCTTAGAGAGATCTCAATAAAGATTGTAAGACACATAGGCATAGTTGGAGAGTGCAACGTGCAGTATGCATTCGACCCGGAGTCCGAAGACTACAGGGTAATTGAGGTAAATGCCAGACTAAGCCGTTCATCTGCGCTTGCATCCAAGGCAACCGGCTATCCGCTTGCCTTTGTAGCGGCAAAACTTGGCTTGGGCTACGGACTCTTTGAACTTAAGAACTCCGTAACCAGAACAACCCCAGCCTTCTTTGAGCCTGCGCTAGACTACATAGTCTGCAAGATTCCGCGCTGGGACCTTGCCAAATTCCACGGCGTAAGCAGAGAGATTGGCAGCAGTATGAAGAGCGTTGGAGAGGTTATGGCAATAGGCAGAACCTTTGAAGAGGCAATCCAGAAGGGCCTGAGAATGATAGGTCAGGGCGCCCACGGCTTTGTGGCCAACAAAGATATTGTAGTGGATGACATAGAGCGCGCCCTAAGAGAGCCTACAGACAAACGAATATTCATAATAGCCAAAGCCTTTGAGGCAGGTTACACAATAGACCAGATTCACGAGCTTACCAAGATAGACAAGTGGTTCCTAAACAAGCTCTACAACATACACATTACCGGAAGCAGACTTGCAGAGGCAAATAGCGTGGAGCAGTTGGATTTGGAGCTTCTAAAGAGAGCAAAGAGAGAGGGCTTCTCCGATTTCCAGATTGGAAAGATAATCTACAAAGAGAAGCTGGATACAGAGGCCGCAATGGATATAATCCGGGCAAAGAGAAAGGCAAATGGGATTGTACCTGTTGTAAAACAGATAGACACCCTTGCCGCAGAGTTCCCGGCAAAGACCAACTACCTCTACCTCACCTACAACGGCACCCATAACGACATAGACTACGGCACCGCCAACACAGGCGTAGGCAGCGCCAAGGCTTGCGCAGAGGGAGAGCAATCCATAATTGTGCTTGGTTCGGGCGCCTACAGAATAGGCAGCTCCGTAGAGTTTGACTGGTGCTCCGTAAATGCCCTCAAGACCATACAGAAGAGCGGCTGGAGGGGTGTAATGATAAACTACAACCCGGAGACCGTCTCCACAGACTACGATATGTGCGACCGCCTCTACTTCGACGAGCTTACATTTGAGCGCGTTATGGATATCTACGAGTTGGAGAGACCGCACGGAATGATAGTCTCTGTAGGAGGACAGATACCTAACAACTTGGCAATGAGGCTAGACGCCTCCGGAGTAAACCTTCTTGGCACCTCCGCAAAATCCATAGACAATGCAGAGGACAGAAACAAATTCTCCTCTATTGTAGACAAACTCTCCATAGACCAGCCAAGATGGAAAGAGCTTACAACTATGGCAGACATCTACAAATTTGTGGAGGATGTAGGCTTCCCTGTGCTGGTGCGCCCATCCTACGTGCTCTCCGGCGCAGCAATGAACGTCTGCTCCAATACCAACGAGCTGGAGCAGTTCCTCAAACTTGCGGCAAATGTCTCCAAGAAGCACCCTGTAGTGGTAAGCGAGTTTATTCAGGATGCAAAAGAGATTGAGTTTGACGCAGTTGCAAACAAGGGAGAGGTAATTGCCTATGCCATATCGGAGCACATAGAGTTTGCAGGAGTACATTCGGGAGACGCAACAATACAGTTCCCTCCGCAGAAGCTCTACATAGAGACAGCCCGCAGAATAAAGAGGGTGGCACGCAAAATTGCAAAGGCGCTGGAGATATCGGGACCATTTAACATCCAATTCCTTGCAAAGGAGAATGAGGTTAAGGTAATAGAGTGCAACCTGCGCGCATCCAGAAGCTTCCCATTTGTATCTAAAGTACTAAAGCTCAACCTAATAGAGTTAGCCACAAAGGTTATGATAGGAGAGAACCCGCCTGCGCCAAACAAGAGCGCATTTGACCTTGACTATGTTGGCATAAAGGCCTCTCAATTCTCCTTCTCCCGATTGCAGAAGGCAGACCCTGTGCTGGGAGTGGATATGGCCTCCACCGGAGAGGTTGGCTGCATAGGCGAAGATACCAACGAGGCAGTGCTGCTTGGACTCCTCTCTGTAGGACAGCGTATTCCAAAGAAGAACATCCTGATCTCCTCGGGAGATGCAAAGCAAAAGTCCAGCCTGCTGCCGGCCTGCAAACTGCTGGCAGAGCACGGATATAATCTCTATGCCACCGGAGGTTCTTATAAATACCTTATAGACAACAATGTACCGGCAACAAGAGTCTATTGGCCAAGCGAGGCGGAGAATGAGCCTAAGGCTGTAGAGATGCTCCAGAAGGGAGAGATAGACCTTGTGGTAAACATTCCTAAAAACCTTACTCAGGGCGAGTTGGACAATGGCTACAAAGTTCGCCGCGCCGCAGTAGATTTCAACATTCCTCTTATAACCAATGCCAGACTGGCAACCTCATTCATAATAGCCTTCTGCAAGAAGCCGCTGGACGAGATTGAGATAAAGGCTTGGGACGAGTTTAAATAACAAACCAAAAAATCAATAATATGAAGATTGATTCAACCCCTTACAAGCTCCTGAATATTGCCACAGGCAGAGTATTTGAGGATAGCGGATGGATGATGGCAGACCCTCAGTCACCAACACCCTCGCTAATAAGAGCAGAATACGGCAAAAAAGAGATACAGATTAAAGAGGATTCATACGGAATCTACAAGTTTGCAGACTGGCTCCCAATCCACAAGATGCTGAAGGGATCCTATGCTCCTGCAACATACAAGAGCCAGGCACTTGCGGCACATCTGGGACTGGAGAACCTTTTTATAACCTTTAACGGCTGGTGGCCGGAGAGGGGCATAGAGATGCAGACCTGCTCCTTTAAAGAGACAGAGGCATTCTCCGTATGCGCAAGGCTCAACTTTAAAGATAAAATACTTGTAGTATCATCTGCGGGCAACACAGCGCGCGCCTTTGCAAGAGTCTGCTCGGAGAACAACATACCTATAGTAATAACCATTCCGGAGGAGAATATCTTTGCAATGTGGTTTGCAGAGGAGCTCAACCCTTGCGTAAAGGTAATATGCACCCCTAAGGGCACAGACTACTTTGATGCAATACAACTTGGCGACAAGCTCTGCCAGGACTCCTCATTCATAGCTGAGGGCGGCGCAAAGAATGTTGCCAGAAGAGATGGAATGGGCACCACAGTGCTCTCTGCCGCCGCATTTATAGGCAAGATTCCCGATGCATATTTCCAGGCAGTGGGCAGCGGAACCGGCACAATTGCAGCATACGAAGCAAACCTCAGACTGCTTGCAGACGGCCGCTTTGGCAAAACAACAATGAGGCTCATCCCATCCCAGAACGAGCCATTTACCCCAATGTACGACGCATATATGGCAGACAGCAGGGCGCTCCTTCCAATGGACGAAGATTTGGCCCGCACCCGCGCGCTTCAGATAGGCGCTCCTGTTCTCTCCAACAGAAAACCGCCATACTCCGTAACAGGCGGTCTGTACGATGCGCTAAAGGCATCGGGAGGCACAATGAAAAAGGTAACCAACACAGAGCTCAGAGAGGCTTGCCAACTCTTTGAAAAGCTAGAGGGCATAGATATCTACTCCGCTGCAGGAGTGGCAGTTAAGAGCCTGGAGAAGGCTGTTGCTAAGGGCACCGTAAAGCCACAGGAGACCATAATGCTAAACATAACCGGAGGCGGAGAGAAGAGGTTCAAATCCACACACAAAATATATCAGAAGCAGCCGGATCTCATCTTCCCTATAGATGCAACCCCGGAGGAGATAGCAAGCAAAGTAAAGGCGCTCTTCTAAAAGCGAATCTTTTTGAAGAAGAGTACATATTATTGGCAAATTTCATTATATTTGTAAGCGGGAGAGAGAGTTAATGGGATTATTGCGCAAAATATGGGACTTCTACTACACCGGATTCAAGAGCATGACGGTTGGAAAGAAGTTGTGGGCGATAATCATCATTAAAGTCATCATCATCTTTTGCGTACTTAAACTCTTCTTTTTTAAAGCAGACTTTAAGGGAAAGAGTCCTCAGGAGCGCTCCAATATTGTAATAGAGAGACTTACGGGAGAAGAGAATACTCATTAAAACCTAAATATATGTTTTACAGTTCACTCACAGATGCCTCCAGACTGCAATTTGCAGTAACTGCAATGTACCACTGGCTCTTTGTACCGCTTACACTAGGCCTTGGTTTCATTGTAGCCTTTATGGAGACCAGGTACTATCTGCTCTGCAAAAAGGCGGCGAAAAACCCGGCAGATTCATTAAGCATACAGAACAATGCAGACTTTTGGCTAAAGACAACCAAGTTCTGGAGCACCATCTTTGCAATAAACTTTGCAATTGGTGTAGCAACAGGAATAATTCTGGAATTTGAGTTTGGAACAAACTGGAGCAACTACTCTTGGTTTGTGGGCGACATCTTTGGCGCGCCGCTGGCAATAGAGGGTGTAATAGCCTTCTTTATGGAGAGCACCTTCTTTGCAGTAATGTACTTTGGATGGAATAAAGTAAGCAAGAAATTCCACCTTGCATCCACCTGGCTTACAGCAATAGGCGCAAATATCTCCGCAATCTGGATTCTTGTGGCAAACTCCTGGATGCAGCACCCTGTAGGAATGCATTTTAATCCCGATACAGCAAGAAACGAGATGGTAGACTTTGCCGCAGTAGTCTTCTCCCCTACCGCAATAAGCAAGATATCGCACACAATATCAAGCTCCTTTATGCTTGCCGCTGTTGTGGTAATTGCAATAAGCTGCTGGTACCTCCTTAAGGGCAGGGAGATGGAGTTTGCAAAAAAGAGCATCAAGCTCTCTGCAATCTTTGGACTCTGCTCCGCACTCTTTATGGCCTGGTCGGGAGACAACTCGGCCTACAACGTAGCCAAGACCCAGCCAATGAAGCTGGCCGCAATGGAGGGACTCTACAACGGAGAGAAAGATGCCGCCATCTCCATATTCGGCATACTCAAACCGGGTTACGAGCAGGGAAGCGATGAGAATCCATTCTACTTTAACATAAAGGTTCCAAAGATTCTGGGCTATATGGCAAACCGCAAAGCCGGCGCCTTTACACCCGGAATTAACGACATAATAGAGGGAGGATACCAATTTGAAGATATAGATGGCAACGAATACACCGCCAAATCCTTTAAAGATAGGCAGTTAAACGGCAAAGTTGCAATCAAATCGCTAGAACTCTATCACTTTGCAAAACAGCAGGGAGATACCTCCAAGCTTGCAGAGCTGCGCAACATCCTGCAGGACAACTTCAAAGACTTTGGCTACGGCTATCTGAAGACCCCTAAGGAGAGCATTCCAAATGTACCACTCTGCTACTACTCCTTCCGTGTAATGGTTGGTCTGGGATGCTACTTCATACTCTTCTTCATAGCCTCGCTGCTGCTGCTCAGGGCAGAGAAGAGGGGCGGAAAGCCACTGGAAAAGAGAAAATTCCTTCTGCGCATAGCCCTCTTGAGCCTGCCGCTAATCTACATCTGCTCACAGGCAGGATGGGTTGTTGCGGAGGTTGGACGCCAGCCTTGGACAATACAGGACCTTCTTCCAGTACAGGCATCAGTCTCCGGAATTAAGGCATCTAGCGTATATACAACAGTCATAATCTTCATTACACTCTTTACAGCGCTGCTAGCTGCAGAGATAAAGATTATGTGCACACAAATTAAAAAGGGACCTCACGTAAACGAGGAGTAGTTAACTAATAATCTGAAAACTATGGAAACTTTACAACTATATTGGTGGGCAGTGGTATCTCTGCTGGGAGCGCTTCTGGTCTTCCTGCTCTTTGTTCAGGGCGGACAGTCTCTCATCTACACCATTGCAAAGGAGGAATCTCACAGACTAAAACTCATAGCTCTGCTTGGCCACAAGTGGGAGATAACCTACACAACCCTTGTAACCTTTGGCGGCGCAGCCTTTGCATCATTCCCGCTCTTCTACTCAACCAGTTTTGGCGGAGCATACTGGCTCTGGATATCAATACTGCTGCTCTTTGTAATTCAGGCAGTCTCGTACGAGTTCAGAAACAAACAGAACAACTTCCTGGGCAAGAGAATCTACGATTTCTTCCTCTTCCTTAACGGTTCGCTTGGAACCATACTGCTTGGAGTAGCAGTGGGAACCCTCTTTACAGGAGGCGCCTACATAATGGACAAACTCAGCATCATACAGGTAGATAGCCCTATAGTCTCCTCCTGGACCAACTCCTGGCACGGACTGGAGGCCATAGCAAATCCCTTCAACCTCCTGCTGGGTCTTGTAGTTCTCTTTGCAGCGCGCACACTGGGACTGCTCTACACAGGCACATACATCTCCGAACTTAAGGCAAAGTGCCACAAACTGCTTAAGGTAACTGCACCTGCATTTGTACTCCTCTTTGTGGCATTTGTGGTGGCTCTGGCGCTCAGAACCGGCTACACCTGCAACCCACAATCGGGAGTAATAGAGGCTGTAAAATACAAATACCTGCTCAACTATCTGGAGCTTGTATGGCCGCTTGTGCTGCTGCTTGTTGGTGTGGTGCTGGTACTGCTTGGTATAGGAAGCGCGCTCTTCTGCAAAAAAGAGAGCTGCTTCATAAGCAAGAACACCTTCTATGTAACAGGCGCAGGCGTAGTGCTGGCAGTATGGAGCATTCTTATAGTTGCAGCATTCAACAACACCGTCTACTTCCCATCTACAGTGGCGCTGCAGGAGTCTCTCACACTGGCAAAGAGCTCATCCAGCCACTTCACACTTAAGACAATGGCCTACGCCTCCATAGCGGTGCCATTTGTGGTGGCATACATTGCTGTAGTATGGAAAAAGATGACAGATAAGAGATAAAGCACAAATATGGCAAAGAAGAGAATAAGAGTAAACCTTCTGCTAAAGATAATAATAGCCATAATACTTGGAATTGCACTGGCACCGCTTCTGCCCACAGGCATAACCAGAGTATTTGTAACATTCAACTCGCTCTTTGCCAACTTTTTAACATTCTTTATCCCGATACTTATCCTTACCCTTGTTGCCCCCGGCATTGCCGAGTTGGGCAACAATGCGGGTAAGATGCTGCTTGTTACGGTGCTGCTTGCCTACGGCTCTACCGTTGCAGCAGGGCTCCTCTCCTACTTTACCTGCTCCTGGAGTTTCCCGATGATAATTGGGGAGAACCTTCAGGCGGCCACAAATGCCGTAAGCAGCGCAACAGAGGCAAATGAGCTCACCCCCTTCTTTACCATCTCTATGCCGCCCTTCATAGATGTAATGTCTGCACTGGTGCTTGCCTTTATGCTTGGTCTGGGAATGGCATTTACAGGTTCGGTAGCCTTAAGAAACATTATGGAGGAGCTGAGAAGAATTACAGACAAGGTTATCGCCTCCGTAATGATACCGCTTCTGCCAATATACATCTTCGGCATCTTTCTGAAGATCTCCGCAGATGAGACAATATCTGCCGTAATCTACTCATTCATAGGCATTATAGCAATCATATTTGCAATACATATAGTATGGCTGCTCATACTCTTTATGCTATCGGGAGCCATTTCAAAGAGAAATCCTGTAAAGATGCTGGCAAATATGATTCCGGCATATATGACTGCACTTGGCACTCAGTCCTCTGCCGCAACCATTCCGGTTACATTGGCACAGACGCGCAAAAATGGTGTAAGTGAGGGTGTTGCAAGCTTTGTAATACCGCTATGCGCAACCATTCATCTCTCCGGCAGCACGCTTAAGATTGTAGCCTGCGCATACGCCGTTATGCTTATGAATGGCATCCCATCC
>SFUD01000017.1 GCA_004561775.1 bacterium
GCGCCAACATAGAGCCATTTGCCCTCCACAAGTGTGTAGAGGTCCAACCCTCTTATGCCTATGCCGGTCATATGATGCATCACAAAACCGGAGATAAGATCCCACCTTATTGCAATGGCGGAGGAGTTGGTAGAGAATCTTACAGCAAGCCCTGCGCTATTCTGCCCAAGCTGCCACACCTCTTTGCGTATCACCCCCTTCAAATCCTGCGGCAGTCTGGAGAAGGGATTGCCTGTATTCTCAAACCCCTTGCCCAATATCGGGAGTCCCAACTCCTGCACATCATAATATTTAAGGTCTGCGGGCCTCTGCGCATAGGCTCCCACTGCAGAGAGCAGCAGAAGAAGACTAATGTTAAGATGAAATCTTGCCATAATATCTTCTATTAAAACAAATATTCCCAAATCAACATCCGCTGTCCAAAAGGCTCTCAAGAGAGAGTTCCTTGCCGCTAAGGTTGCTTCTGAAGCGCCACTGCTCCGCCGGCTCCTCCCTATTGGCAATCCACCATATCTCTATCCCCTTGCGCTCCATTCCGCGGAACCAGGTCATCTGCCTCTTGGCAAACTGATGTATTGCCACAGCCAGCCTCTGCTCCATCTCCTCTCTGCCCATTGCACCCGTAAGATACAGTGTAACAAACTTATACTCAAGCTTATACTCAAGCCCATAATAAATCAAATCCTCTGCAGGAACACCGCTCTCCAAGAGCCCTTTCACCTCCTCTATCATACCCTCCTGCAGGCGTGCCTTAAGCCTGGCATCTATACGCCTGTTGCGCTCATCCCTCTCCACCTGAGTGCCCATATAGAGCACCCTCTGCGGCAAATCAACCTCCTGCTGCAGAGCTATCTGCTGCATAGAGCTCTCCGGAGAGCCCTCCAGCATAGCCATCTCTATCTCTATGGCGCGAATAGCCCTCTTCTTATTGTCAAAATCGGTATCATTGTGAGGTTTGAGCCCCCTCTTTGCCTTAAGTTCCACCAGAAGCGCCGCAAGCTCCTCCACGCTCCTCTTCTCCAAATCCTCCCTAAGAGCAGCATTGGCAGGCACATCCTTAAGATCGTACCTGCAGGTGGCAGCCTGCAGATAGAGCCCGGAGCCACCGCAGACCAGAGGCATAACACCCCTCTGCCTAAGAGAGGCATAAACCCTTGCAAAATCCCGCTGATACTGGAAAATATTATACTTTGAACCTGCCGGAGCCACATCTATAAGGTGATAGGGAATCTCCAGGCCGCTCTGCAAATCTTTATAATCTGCAAGGTCCTTCCCAGTGCCTATATCCATCCCTCTATAGACCTGCCGGGAGTCTGCAGAGATAATCTCCGCCGGGAGCGCAAAGGGACCCTTGGCAAGCCACGCGGCAAGCCTTACGGCAAACTTTGTCTTACCGCTTGCCGTTGGACCAAGTACTGCTATGGCATCAAAATTTATCTTCATAATGAGATATGCAAATGTAGCAAAATATGGTGAGAGGTCTTATATTTGCACAAAAATTATCCCGATATGCCCAAGGCCAAAAGTAGCGTAGAGATAAAGAACAAGCGTGCCTCCTTTGAGTACGAGTTTGTGGAGAGTTTTACCGCAGGCATAGTCCTGTGCGGTACGGAGATAAAGTCCATACGGGGAGGAAAAGCCTCTCTGGTGGACTCCTATTGCTATTTTATAGGCACAGAACTCTTTGTAAAGAATATGCATATTGCAGAGTACTGGTGGGGCAGCTTCAACAAACACGACCCTAAGCGCGAGCGCAAGCTCTTGCTTACCAAAAGGGAATTGCGCAAACTTGCCAGAGCATCAAAAGAGAAGGGAATGACAATAGTGCCAACCAGGCTCTTCATTGCAGAGAATGGTTACGCCAAACTCAACATTGCCCTTGCCAGGGGCAAAAAGGAGTACGACAAGAGAGAATCCATAAAGGAGAAAGACCTTAAAAGAGAGATGGAGAGATACTCCCGATAAGATTATATACCCCCCACGCAACCAGCCAGGCCATTACCGTATTGTAAACTATTGTAAAGAGCATCCAAAGGGTGCTGCCCGTCTCTGCCCTTACGGCCGCAAGCGTAGCAATACAAGGGAAGAAGAGCAGAATGAAGATCATAAAGGCCATAGCCGCGCTCTTAGACATTACTCCGGACTTCTTTATAGACTCCCCAAGAGGCTCACCCTCCTCTCCGTGGTAGAGAACACCCATTGTGCTTACAACTATCTCCTTTGCAGGGATGCTGGAGACAAGAGCCACGCCTGCGCGCCAATCCAATCCAAGTGGCTCCATTACAGGCTCCATAAACTTTCCTGCCTTGCCAAGATATGAGTTCTCCAATCTGCTGGCCTCACCCGCACCCTCTGCAGAGGCGTTATTATTTGGATAATAACTTAAAAACCAGATAATTATTGTAGCAAGCAGAATAACTGTCCCTATCTTTTTAAGATACTGCGAAGATTTCTCCCACATATTCTCCAGCGTAGCGTGCAGCGTAGGCCATCTGTACGGAGGCAGCTCCATAACAAAAGGAGTCTCATCTCTCTTAAAGGAGACCTTTCTGAGCAATCTTGCGGTAAAGGCCGCCACTAGCGCTCCTATCAGATAGAGGAAGATAAGCACCGTTGCTGCATTATCGGGAAAGAAAGTGCCTGCAAGAAGCAGATAGACCGGCAGTCGCGCGCTGCAGGAGACAAATGGCAGAATAAGTATGGTTATTATTCTGCTGCTGCGGCTCTCTATTGCCCTTGTAGCCATAATTGCCGGCACATTGCAACCGAATCCCATAATGAGCGGAATAAAAGATTTGCCGTGCAGTCCCATAATGTGCATAATCTTATCCATAATGAAGGCTGCCCTGGCCATATAGCCGGAATCCTCCATAAGAGAGATAAAGAGATAGAGAATAAGAATATTCGGCACAAAAGAGGCCACGCTGCCAACGCCATTCAATATGCCGTTAACAACAAGGTCGTTGAGCGCGCCCTCCGGAATCCAAGAGGCAAAGAGAGATGAGAGCCACTGGAAGAGATTCTCTATCCACTCCTGAGGATATGCTCCAAGAGTAAATGTAGCAGTAAACATAAGCCACATGAAGAACAAAAAGAGCGGAAAGCCCAACCACTTGTTGGCCACCAGCTTATCTATTGTACGGGTACGCTTGTTAAGGTCCACGTTCCCCTCCTGTAGCGTCTCCTCCAGAGCGCCGGAGATAAAACCGTATTTGGCATCGCTTATGGCTGTCTCCACATCGCACCTTACGTGCTGCTCAATGGATTTGGCTGCGCTTTTGGCCGCCTCCTGCCACTTAACAAAGCCTTTGCAGCGCTCCAGCACCTCAATAGCCTCCTTATCCTGCTCTATTAGTTTTATTGCCCAATATCGCACCGGGAACTGCTTTGGCAACTCGTCGGAGAGTCTAAGCTGCACAGAGAGCTCCCTAATCTGCTTCTCAAACTCCTCTCCATAACTTATATGCACGTGCCTTGCAACACTGTTTTTTCCCTCAAAGATATCTATTACGGTATCCAGCAGTTCATTAAGGCCTATGCCTCGCTTTGCCACAGTAGGCACCATTGGCGTACCCATCATAGCCCCAAGAGACTCATAATCTATATGTGCGCCGCTGGCCTCCAGCTCATCGTACATATTAAGCGCAACAACCACCTGCTGGCTCAAATCAATAAGTTCTGTGGTAAGAAAGAGATTACGCTCCAGATTTGATGCAACCACAGAGTTTATGATAACATCCGGGCGGGCATTCATAATATGCCGCCTTACATAGACCTCCTCCGGAGTATAGGCGCTAAGCGAATAGGTGCCGGGCAGGTCTGTAATATTAAACCTGTAGCCCTTATAATCAAATGAGCTCAGCTTTGCATCTACAGTAACACCGCTATAGTTTCCCACGTGTTCGCTGCTTCCCGACAAGGCATTGAAGAGAGAGGTCTTGCCGCTGTTGGGATTGCCTACCAGCGCTACATTTATAATATTCTTCTTTCGGGCAGCGGGCTCTCTGCGTACAATGCAATCTGCAGAGGAACAGTTAATGCAGCTGCTGCGCAAAAACGAGTGTGCAGAGTGCTGCGGGCATTCCAAAGGAATCTCCCTTACAGGGGATTTTGCCTCCAGCATCTCATCTGCCTCCATAGCAGGAAGCACCTCTATCATATTTGCCTCATTGCGTCTTAGGGAGACGTCATAGCCCATTATGGTGTATTTTATAGGATCTGCAAGAGGAGAGTTAAGGGCAGACTTTACTATCTGCCCTCTTACAAAACCCATCTCCATAATCCTCTTTCTAAATCCACCGTGGCCGCTTACGCGCACAATCTGCGCAGATTCGCCAACTTTTAATTCCGAAAGTTTCATATTGTTGCATTATGCCATTCTACTCACAGCAGGAGATAAGGTTACGGTCTCCATAACCATTATCAACACGTGAGCAGGCAGGCCAGAATTTATTCTCTCTTATCCAATCCAAAGGATATGCGGCCACCTCTCTTGGGTAGCTATGGCTCCATACGTCAGAAGCAACCTCATCCGCTGTATGAGGAGCGTTCTTAAGAGGATTGTCCTGAGCATCATACTCTCCGGACTTAATCTTCTCGCACTCCCTCTTTATCTCCTTCAGAGCCTCTACAAAGCGGTCCAGCTCCTCAAGCGGCTCGCTCTCAGTAGGCTCTACCATAAGAGTCTCATGAACAGGGAACGAGAGCGTAGGCGCGTGGAAACCATAATCCATAAGGCGCTTTGCAATATCTGTTGCATCAATGCCATACTCTGCCTTGAAATGTCTGCAATCCAAGATGCACTCGTGCGCCACCCTGCCTGTAGCCCCGGTATAGAGGGTATCAAAATCGGGATGGAATTTTGCAGCCATATAGTTTGCATTAAGTATAGCAACCTGAGAAGACTTCTTAAGGCCCTCTCTGCCCAACAGCTTTATGTAAGCGTGCGTAATCGGGAGCAGCAGAGGGTTGCCATAAGCCGCAGCGCTCACCGCCTCCATACCTGCACCGCCGCAGGCAGTATCTACAGGATGACCCGGCAGATAAGGCGCCAGCTCTGCAGTACAGCAGATAGGGCCAACTCCCGGACCGCCGCCGCCGTGAGGCATTGCAAAGGATTTGTGGAGATTAAGGTGGCATACATCCGCTCCTATGGTACCCGGATTTGTAAGACCAATTTGGGCATTCATATTTGCGCCATCCATATATACCTTTCCGCCGTTGCGGTGGATTATATCCACAATCTCCCTTATCTTAACCTCAAAGACGCCGTGTGTAGATGGATAGGTAATCATAAGACCTGCAAGAGTCTCTCCTGCAGCCTCTGCCTTCTCCCTCAACTCATCCACATTAATGTTTCCATTCTCGTCACAACTTACAAGAACTATATCATATCCTCCCATAGCCGCACTGGCAGGGTTGGTGCCGTGCGCAGAGGTTGGGATAATCATTGTGTTTCTGCCGGTCTGGCCTGTAGCCTTAAAGAATCTCTTGATGGTTGTAAGGCCCGCATACTCGCCTGCAGCGCCGGAGTTTGGCTGAAGTGAGCAGGCATCCAGTCCTGTAATTACAGAGAGGTCGTGCTCAAGTTCGCGTATCAGCTGCATATAACCCTCAACCTGATCCTTTGGAGCAAAAGGATGCACATTGGTAAGCTCGCTCCAGCTGAGCGGCATCATCTCCACAGCCGCATTAAGCTTCATTGTGCAGGAGCCCAGAGGAATCATTGAGTGAGCAAGAGAGATATCCTTTCTCTCCAGCATCTTAATGAACCTCATCATCTGAGTCTCCGAATGATATGAGTTGAAGACCTTCTCCGTAAGGAAAGGAGTCTCCCTCTTCATACCGCCAAGAGCAAGTTCGCTGCAGCATTTATGCTCCGGAGCAAGAGTGAAACCCTCCGCCCTCTTCTCCTTGCAGCAAGGCTGATGCTCTGTCCCGAATATCTCCTCCATAATTGTGCGGGCCTCCTGGCAATCTGTAAGTTCATCTGTGCTGAACCTTATAGCACCCGGGAGATACATAAAATTAATGCCGGCGGCAAGAGCCCTCTTCCTTATCTCCTCTATCTTCTCCTGAGAGAGATTCTTAACCTCTACGGTATCAAAGAAGTTCTCGTTGGCAATCTCATAACCGGACTTCTTAAGCCTCTCGGCTATCTTAACTGCATACTTGTGAGTTCTGCGCGCCTTCTCCGCAATCTCTGCAGGGCCATTGTAAACCGCATACATTCCGCTCATTGTTGCCATAAGGGCAGTGGCGGTGCAGACGTTGGAGGTAGCCTTCTCCCTCTTTATATGCTGCTCGCGTGTCTGGAGGGCAAGTCTTACCGCCCTCTTGCCAAGCCTGTCAACAGAGACGCCTATGATACGTCCCGGTATCTGCCTCTTGTAGTCATTCTTTGTAGCCATAAAGCCTGCAGTAGGGCCGCCAAAACCCATCGGGAGGCCAAAACGCTGAGCGCTTCCAACAGCGCAGTCCGCACCCCAGGCAGCAGGCTCTTTAAGAAGAGCAAGCGCAAGAAGGTCGCAGTAAGCTGTTACAAGAGCACCTGCAGCGTGCATCTTTTGGCAGAAATCAGAATAATCTCTAATCTCTCCATCTGCTGCAGGATACTGCACAATTGCGCCATAGCACTTAGGATTTATCTCTGCTGTTGCGTAATCTCCCACCTCTATCTCTATTCCAAGGCCGGCAGCTCTTGTCTTAAGCACAGAGAGCACCTGAGGGAAGAGGTTTTTGTCTGCAAAGAGCACATTCCTGCCCTCCTTTACCGCAGCGCGGCTTCTCACCTCGAACATCATTCTCATAGCCTCTGCCGCAGCCTGCGCATCGTCCAACATAGAGCAGTTGGAGAGCGGGAAGCCGGTAAGGCTGCTTATCATTGTCTGGAAGATGAGCAGAGCCTCAAGACGCCCCTGGGATATCTCTGCCTGATAAGGAGTGTAAGAGGTGTACCAGCAAGGGTTCTCAAAAATATTTCTTACCACAACCGGAAGAACATCTGTGCCATAATAGCCCCCGCCTATGAGAGAACGCACTCTGCTGTTCTTGGAGACCATCTCCTTAAGGGCAGAGAGGTATTTGCTCTCCGAGAGCGGTTCAGGGAGGTTGAGCTCCTCCTTTAGAAGAATATCGGAAGGAATGGTCTGCCTGGTGAGCTCATCCAGAGACTCAAGGCCAAGTACTCCAAGCATACTCTTAATCTCGCCATCTCTTGGCCCTATATGGCGGTCTGCAAATGTAAATGCCATCTCTTTGTCTCCTTGCAGATTATACAGTCATTATCTCCTTCTCCTTTGCGGCAATTATCTCATCTATCTTCTTGTTGAAGAGATCTGTCTCTTTCTGGATATTTGCCTCAGCATCCTTGCATACATCCTCCGGAAGGCCCTCCTTCTGGAACTTCTTGTGAGCATCCACAACATCTCTGCGAGCGCTGCGTACGCTCAATTTTGCATTCTCGCCCTCTGCCTTTGCCTTCTTTACAAGCTCCCGGCGGCGCTCCTCTGTAAGAGGCGGAATGTTGATTCTGATCTGCTCTCCGTTATTTACAGGAGTATAGCCTATATTCGCATCAAAGATAGCCTTCTCTATATTGGAGATCATCTTTTTCTCCCAAGGCTGGATAAGGATTGTCTTTGCATCCGGAACAGTAATGCTTGCAACCTGCGGCACAGGTGTAGGAGAACCATAATAATCCACCATAACATTGTTGAAAATTGCAGGATTGGCCTTGCCTGCACGGAAGTTCCTGAGCTCCTCCTCCAGATGCGCAATTGCCTTGTTCATCTTCTCCTTTCCCTTGGAGAGACAATCTTTAGAAGTATTTAAATCCATATTCAATATATTATTTACAGTTAATTTCCAAATTTGTTCCCAACAGCCGATCAATTCTTGAGAACCGTTCAATTCTTAACCACCGTGCCAAGAGAGAGATTGCCTGCAAGCAGCTCTCCCAAATTGCCCGGCTTGTTCATATCAAATACAACAATAGGCATTCTGTTCTCCTTGCAGAGCGCAAATGCCGTCTGGTCCATTATCCTCAAATTCTTTGCCAAAGCCTCGTCGAAAGAGAGTTCCGCATACTTAACCGCAGAAGGGTCCTTCTCCGGGTCTGCAGTATAGACACCATCCACCCTTGTCCCCTTAAGAAGCGCCTGAGCCTCTATCTCACACGCCCTCAGCGCAGAGGCGGAGTCTGTGGTAAAGAAGGGATTTCCAGTACCCCCTGCAATAATTGCAACACCGCCGCGCTCCATAACCTCAACCGCCTTCTCCTTTGCGTAATACCTTGCCATAGGCTCCATTGGAGTAGATGTAAAAACCTCTGCCTCAACACCTTGACTGCGTATAAACATAGAGAGGCCTATACTGTTAATAACAGTGGCAAGCATACCCATCTGGTCTCCCTTTACCCTACTGAATCCTTTGCCTACTCCCGATACGCCCCTAAAGATATTTCCTCCGCCTATAACAATGCCAATCTGCGTACCCGCGCGCACAGCAGAAGCAATCTCTGCGGCATATTGTTCCATCATTGCAGTGTCTAAACCGGTGCCCTTTGCACCTCCCAAACTCTCACCGCTAAGTTTCAGCAGCACTCTTTTATATTGCATAATTGTGGAGATTACGATTAAAATTATTAAGCAAAAATAACCAAAGATTATGATAATTGCAATTTAGAAATTATCTTTGTGCATTATTAGAATTTTTAAAATTAATAAATATGGCAAACATTTTCTGCACTTCTATAGGTAAGAAACTCATAATGAGCATTTCTGGCCTGTTTTTAATTCTCTTTCTCTTTGTTCACGCAACAATCAACGCATTCTCGCTCATAAGTCCGGAGCTCTTTGAGATGGGTTGTGAGTTTATGGCCCTCCCAATTGTGGGAATACTTGTACCGGTACTTGCTGCCGGATTCATTATTCACATTGTGTATGCATTCATTCTCAACCTAATCAACTACAGAGCGCGCGGCAAAGAGAGATACGCTGTTGCAAACAAGGCTGCAACAGAGGATTGGGGAGCGCGCAATATGCTTCTTCTTGGCATAATTGTTCTTGGTGTGCTTGCATTCCACCTCACCCACTTCTGGGCACATATGCAGCTTCCTGCCTGGACAGGCGGAGAGGAGACCAACCCTGTAGTGCTCCTTGGCAAGACCTTCGGAAACCCTATTGTTCTTGCAATCTACATTGTATGGTTCATTGCACTTTGGTTCCACCTTACCCACGG
>SFUD01000018.1 GCA_004561775.1 bacterium
TACATTCTGAAGAGGTCGCCGGCAAAGATGGCAGCCTCGTCGCCGCCTGTGCCGCCCCTAATCTCAACAATGGCATCTTTTGAATCCTCAGGGTCTGCCGGGATAAGCAGCAATCTTATCTCCTCCTCCATTACAGGCAATTTCTCTTCCAGAGATGCGAGTTCATCCTTTGCCATCTCCCTCAACTCATCGTCCTTCTCATTCTGCAGAATATCTTTGGCAGAGTTGTAATCCTCTACCATTTTCTGATATTTTGTGCCGGCCTTTACTACAGGTCCCAACTCTTTGTACTCCTTGTTCAGTTGCACATATCTCTTCATATCTGCCATAACTGCAGGGTCTGCCAGTTGCTTTTGAATGTCGGCCAATTTATTGCTCAAACCTACTATCTTCTCTAAAATGCTGCTATCCATAAATAGTGAAATACCTTATATAGTTCTCAAAACTGCAAATGTACGAATTATTAATGCTTCTCCCAAAACAAGATGGTTATTGCTGTGATGCCAGCGCTGCAGCTGTGTAGTTGTCGGGAAGCTTGGCAAGGTCTGCCACTTTGCCGGCAAAGACTACGCGGCCGCCTTGGTCTCCACCATCGGGACCCATATCTATAATCCAGTCTGCAGAGCGCATAACTTCCACATTGTGCTCTACTACAACTACGCTGTTGCCCCGCTCTATGAGGGCGTTTATGGAGCTGATGAGGTTCTTTATATCGTGCAGATGCAGTCCTGTGGTGGGCTCGTCAAAGATGAAGAGAGTGCCTCCTGTGCCATTCTCCTTTGAGAGGAACTGCGCAAGTTTTACGCGCTGGCTCTCGCCTCCGCTGAGGGTGCTGCTGCTCTGCCCCAGCTTGAGGTAGCCAAGCCCCACCCTCTCCAATATCTGCAGGCTCCGGGCTATGCGGAGGGCAATTGCCTCTTCCCGATGGCTGAAGAACTCAATGGCCTCGCTTACGCTCATATCAAGCACATCGGAGATGTTTTTACCCTGATACCTTACCTCCAGCAGGTCCGATTTGAAGCGCTTGCCGCCACACTCTTCGCACACCATTGTAACATCTGCCATAAACTGCATAGGAATTGTTATGTAGCCGTCGCCAAGACATTGCGGACATCTGCCTCCATCTATGTTGAAGGAGAAACTTGAGGGCGTGTAGTTGTTCAGCTTTGCGTATGGTTGCTCGGAAAAGAGCCGGCGGATGTCGTCATATATCTTAAGATATGTAACCGGATTGGACCTGGAGGACTTGCCAATGGGATTCTGGTCTACATACTCTACACCGCTAAGCAGTTTAAGGTCTCCTCCAAGTTCGCGGAATGCGCCCGGTTTATCTCCTACAATGTTGAAGTGCCTGCTGAGGGCAGGGTAGAGGATATCCGATACAAGTGAGGATTTGCCGGAACCGCTTACTCCCGTAATGACGGTGAGCACGCCCAGCGGAATTTTTACATCTATATCTTTAAGGTTGTGCTCCATACACCCCTTCAGCTCTATGCAGTTGCGCCAGCTGCGAACAGGATGCGCAGAGTGAAGTGCAGGCAGTGCCGCTGTTGGAAGTGCAGATGTCTGCGGCGCTGCTGGAAGTGCTGATGTCTGCGGCGCTGCTGCTGGAAGTGCAGATGCTGGCAGGGGAGTGCTGTTAAGCCGCTCAACCCCTTGCAGGTATCTTAGGGTGAGCGATTTGCCGTACTCTTTTGTGGAGAGCGCCGTGGCAATATCTCCCTGAAAGACCACCTCTCCTCCGTGTTGCCCGGCAAGAGGGCCAATATCTATAAGGTAGTCTGCATTGCGGATAATTTCAAGGTCGTGCTCCACAATAACCACAGTATTGCCAAGGTCTCTAAGCCTCTTCAGCACACCAATAAGTTGCAGAGTGTCGCGCGGGTGGAGACCTATGCTGGGCTCATCCAAGATGTAGAGCGAGCCTACAAGCGAACTCCCGATTGCGCTTACCAGATGAATGCGCTGACTCTCTCCGCCGGAGAGCCCCTTTATGCCTCTGTTAAGAGTAAGGTAGCCAAGCCCCACCTGGCAGATGCAGTTAAGCCTCAGCTTAAGCTCCTTGAGGGCCAGTCCTGCCACCTCCATCTCATAAGGTTCAAGATGAAGGGAATCCAAAAACTCCAGAAGGGAGGAGATGCTCATATTCATAAGCTGAGAGATATCTCTTCCCGATATCTTCACATACTTTGTCTCCCTCTTCAGCCTGCTCCCTTCGCACTCCGGGCAGACCGTGCGGCCCTGATATCGGGAGAGCATATATTTGTATTGTATCTTGTAGCGCTGCTTTTCCACCATCTTGAAGAATGGGGCAATGCCGGTAAAATGCTCTGTGCCCTCCCAGATAAGGCGCTTCTCCTCCTTTGAGAGCAGCAGGTAGGGCTTGTGGATGGAGATGTTGTACCTCTGCGCATTCATCACAAGCTCATCTTTAAAATGCGACATAACCTCGCCGCGCCAGCAGGCAATGGCCCCTTCGTAGATGGAGAGGGAGGCATTTGGGATGACAAGCCCCTCATCTATGCCCTCTATGCTGCCAAAACCGCCGCACCTTGGGCAGGCCCCCACGGGGCTGTTATAGCTGAACATCTGCTCGCTTGGCTCCTCAAAGAGAATGCCGTCCGCCTCAAACCTGTTGGAGAATTCGCGCAGCAGCGGAGTCTCTGAATCTGCGCTTTGGCTTCCCGATTCAACAACCTGCAGTCTGCCCTCTCCAAGCTCAAATGCGCTCTTGGCAGAGTCCTGCATTCTGCTCAGAAGGTCTGCAGAGAGAGTGCCCTGCTGCTGTGGCAGGTATCTGTCTATGAGGGCATAGAGGGAGTGCTGCTGCCACTGCTCCGGTTGGCGGAGAATCTCATCTATTCTTGCCACCAGAAGATTGCTTGCACTCTGCGCGGCGGTGCTGCCGATGCACTTCTGAGCGGCAGGGAGGGCAAGCACTCTGGAGTAGCCGGCCTGGTGCAGGTTGAGCAGGCGCTCTATGCGGGCATCGGGAGTATTTAACCCCGTATCTGCAGTAAGATAGAGCACCTTGGCTGTTATGCGGCTGCAGAGGTACTCCACAACATCCTTAACGCTCTCGCACTTCACCTCCACTCCGCTTACAGGGGAGTAGGTGCGGCCAATCTTTGCATAGAGCAGGCGCAGGTAGTCGTAGCACTCTGTTACAGTGCCAACGGTGGAGCGAGGATTTTTGGAGGTTACCTTCTGCTCTATGGCTATGGCAGGCGGAATACCTGTAATGCTCTCCGCAGCAGGCTTGCTCATTCTGCCAAGAAACTGCCTTGCAAAGGAGGAGAGGCTCTCTGCAAACCTTCTCTGCCCCTCCGCAAAGAGGGTGTCAAAAGCAAGAGAGGATTTTCCCGATCCCGATACACCTGTAATTACAACAAGCTTGCCGCGAGGAATGGTTACATCTATACCTTTAAGATTATTTGCTCTTGCTCCCTTTATGACTATTTCCCCGCTCTTCTTATCTGTTGCTCCGCTCTTCTGATTCATTGCAATCACTACGACCTTAAAATATTTCTAACACCCTTAACCTTCTTTATCTCCTGCAATATCCTGTCAAGGTGAGAGTTGTTGCTAACGGTTATTCCAAGCATAAAGTTGAACTCGTTGCCCCTGTTTCTCTTCTCTATGGAGAAGGATCGCAGCAGGGCTCCCTGACCGGTTGCCGCCCCAATTATGGAGGCTCCAAGGCTCTCATCTGCCTCTGCAATAACTTTCAGAGTGGTCTGGAACTGGGTTGTGGTTGAGATTTGTCTCCATTTCACCTTCTGAGTTCTGTAGGGGTAACGCTCCAGAAGCCGGGCTGCATTGGGGCAACTCATCCTATGTATGGTAATGCCCTTGCTGGAGGTTACAAAGCCAAAGACATCATCTCCAAAGATGGGGTTGCAGCATTTGGCCATCTTAAACTCCACATTGTTCAACTTGTCGTTTATCACAAGATAATCTCCTGTAGAGGCGGTAATGCTCTTGCCCAGTCTGGATTGGCTCTCCTGCGCCTCCATCTGCTCCTTGGCCTGAGCCTCCTCTTTGCGCCTCTGGTTCTCTGCCTCGCGCTCATCCAGATAGCGCTTAATCTGAGAGGTATCCAGACTGCCGTCGTTAACGGCAATGAAGAGGTCTCCTATGGTCTTGTATTTGAAGGCCTTTGAGAGTTCGCTATAGAGTTCTTCGGAATAATCTATCTTCCAGTTTTTAAGTCTTCGCTCAATAATCTCCCTGCCTATGAGGCTCTTGCGCCCCTCCTCCTCTTTAAGCGCAGCTCGAATTCTGCTCCTGGCCCTTGAGGAGACAACAAAAGAGAGCCAGTCTGCAGAGACCTTCTGGTTCTTGTTGCGCATAATCTCTACCGTATCTCCAGAGGAGAGCACGGCTCTGATAGGGGAGAGTTTTCCATTAATCTTGGCGCCCGAGCACTTCAAACCAAGTTTGGAGTGAACATTAAAGGCAAAATCCAGAACGGTGGAGCCCTTTGGCAGCTGCTTCATCTCCCCGGCGGGAGTAAAGACCACAATCTCGTTAAGAAGATTATTGTCCAACTCCTTATAACCGTCGGCGGAGTTGTCGTTGAGCATCTCCCTTACATTCTTCAGCCAATCGTCAAAGCCAGCCTCTGCCTTTATGCCCTTATATCTCCAGTGGGAGGCATCTCCGCTCTCTGCAATAAGGTCCATACGCTCTGTCCTTATCTGCACCTCTATTGCAACCCCCTCCTTGTTGTGAACGGTAATATGAAGGGATTGATAACCGTTAGGCTTCGGGGTGGTGAGCCAATCCCTCAATCTCTTTATATCCGGCTCATACTCCCTTGTAACATAGGAATAGACATCCCAGCAGTAGTCCTGCTCCTTCTCAAGCGGGGCATCAATTATGAATCTTATGGCAAAGAGGTCATAGACCCCCTCAAATGGAATTCCCTGTTTAACCATCTTCTTCCAGATGGAGTAGGCGGTCTTGGTTCTGATTTTTAGCTTATAGGAATACTTCTCCTTAAGCACATTGTCCAGAGGTTTCACAAACTCCTCTGCCAGCCTCTCCCTCTCCTTTCGGGTGGCAAGAAGCTTGTTGGTAATGAGCCTGTAGTTCTCCGGGTCTGAATACTTGAAGTAGAGGTCCTCCATCTCGCTCTTTAGGTTATACATCCCCAATTTGTGGGCAAGCGGAATATAGAGTTTTATAGTCTCCATATTCTTTCTGGCAATCTTCTCCTTTGCAAATATGTTGAGGTGTCTCATAACCTCCATTCTATCTGCAAGTTTAATGAGGGTTACCCTTGGGTCTTTGGAGTAGGAGACAATAAGTTTGCGGTAAACCTCCTCGTTAAGTTTTGTCTCTTTTATATCTATGCCGGAGATTTTGTTGAGCCCCTCCACCATTGTTACAATCTCTGTGCTGTAGCTCTTCCCGAACTCCTTTGCAAGAAAGGCGCTCATATCTTCGCGCTCCTGCTGCTGCATATATTTGGCGCGGGAGCCCTCGTGCAGAAAGACTGCGGCAACGGCATCTGCCATAAGACCAATCTCATTTGAGACTATGTATGCCACATTTATGGGGTGAGTTATAAACGGCTCCCCATTCTCCCTCATCCTCCCGGCAAGTATATGCTCTGCGTACTCATACGCAGAGCGTATAAGTTTGCCCTCTTCGGGAGTAAATTTTGCTATAAAATCTTTAATGTCGCTCATCTCTGCAAGATAATCATTTTTTTGACAAAAGTTGCTTGAGGGCATTCATCTCATCTCTGTATTTTGCTGCAGATATGAAGTCAAGCTCTGCTGCGGCGCTCTCCATAAGGCGTTTGGTGTAGGCAATGGATTTTTCCAGGTTGCCTCTATCCATATTGAGCAGAACAGGGTCTGCAAGGGGTGCGCTCTCCCCATCTCTCTGGCAGGAATAATCGCTGCGGTTAAGTATGTTATGAGAATTCTTTATAATCTGTGTAGGGGTTATGCCGTGCTCTTTGTTGTACTCCATCTGTTTCTGCCTCCTGCGGTTGGTCTCATCTATGGTGCTCTTCATAGAGTCGGTTATGGTGTCGGCATACATTATCACCTTACCGTTAAGGTTTCTTGCCGCCCTGCCTGCAGTCTGGATGAGCGCAGTGTGAGAGCGCAGAAAGCCCTCCTTGTCCGCATCCAGAATTGCCACCAGAGAGACCTGCGGCATATCCAACCCTTCGCGCAGCAGGTTGACTCCTATGAGAAGGTCGAATCTGCCAGCCTGAAAATCCTCAATTATCTCTATGCGCTCCATTGTATCCACATCTGAATGGATATACCTGCAACGCACCCCCATCTTCTCCATAAATTTGTCCAGCTCCTCCGCCATTCGTTTGGTAAGGGTGGTTACAAGAACGCGCTCGTCCCTCTCTGCGCGCAGCTGAACCTCCTCCAGAAGGTCGTCCACCTCGCCCTTGATGGGCCTTACCTCAATAAGAGGGTCCAGTAGCCCGGTAGGACGCACCACCTGCTCTACAATCACACCCTCGGAGCGCTCAAGCTCGTAAGGGGCAGGGGTGGCGCTCACATATACGGTCTGGCCGGTAAGTGACTCAAACTCATCAAATTTAAGAGGCCTGTTATCTGCTGCTGCAGGGAGCCTGAAGCCATAATCTATCAGGGTCTCTTTGCGGCTGCGGTCTCCTCCGTACATTGCCCTTATCTGCGGTATGGTAACGTGGCTCTCATCTATAAAGGTGACAAAGTCCTTTGGAAAGTAGTCTATAAGAGAGAAGGGGCGGGTGCCCGCCTCCCTGCCGTCAAAATATCGGGAGTAGTTCTCTATGCCCGGGCAATAGCCTATCTCCTTAATCATCTCCATATCGTACTCTGTGCGCTGGAGCAGGCGCTTTGCCTCCAGGTGCTTCTCTATGCTGTGCAGGTAGTTGCAGCGCTCTGTAAGGTCATCCTGAATCTTCTTTATTGCCAGTGCAGTGCGCTCCTTTGTGGTTACAAAGATCTTTGCAGGATAGATGCAGACCTCCTCCGGGTAGTCCAATACTGCTCCCGACAGGGCATCAAAGTATTGCAACTCCTCCACCTCGTCTCCAAAGAAGAGGATGCGGATGGCCATATCTCCCTGTGCCTGATAGATATCCACACTCTCGCCCTTAACCCTGAAGGTGCCTCTCTTAAAGTCTACCTCCTCTCTGGAGTACATTGCCTCCACTAGCCTGTAGAGCAGTTTGGTGCGGCTGAGCAGATCGCCGCGCTTTACCTTTATGGTGTTGGCGTGGAAATCTTCCGGGTTGCCCACTCCGTAGAGGCAGGAGACGCTGGAGACCACTATTACATCTCTTCTGCCGCTAAGCAGGGAGTTGGTGCAGTTGAGGCGGAGTTTGTCTATCTGGTCATTTATGCTAAGGTCCTTCTCTATGTAGGTATCTGTGTTGGGAAGGTAAGCCTCCGGCTGATAGTAGTCGTAGTAGGAGACAAAGTACTCCACCGCGTTGTTGGGGAAGAAGGCCTTGAACTCTCCGTAGAGCTGCGCCGCAAGAGTCTTGTTATGGCTAAGCACAAGAGCCGGCCTCTGCAGGTTCTGTATTACATTGGCCATTGTGAAGGTCTTGCCGGAGCCTGTAACACCCAGCAGGGTTATTGCATCTGTGCCGCTTTGTACGGCCTCTGTTATCTCCTTTATTGCCTGCGGCTGGTCTCCGGTAGGCTTAAAGGTGGAGGTGAGTTCAAAATCCATTCCCGCCAATAATCAATCTTTTATTGCTTGTCAATCTTCTTGCAGTACTTAAGGTAATCCTCCAGCCCCTTTACAACCTTTGACATCATCTGCCTGCGTATGCGGGGATTCTTAAGCATAGCCATATCTTCCGGGTCGCTCATAAAGAGTGTCTCTACAAGTACGGTAGGGTAGGCTGTGGTGCCCTCCAGAGAGAAGTTGAAGTTGCCAACCAGACCAAACTCCTTAACACCCTCTATCTCCAGCAGTCTTGTTATAATCTTCTCTGCCAAATCTCTGTAAGGCAGGTATTTATAATATGTGCTGGTGCCCCTTACGCCTGCACTTGCCGCATTGCAGTGAACGGAGACGAGCAGATCTATATCATTGTTGCGGAAGATCTCCTTACGCTGCTGCATAGATAAATCTATATCGCCATCCCTGCTAAGGACCACTCTTGCGCCCCTCTTCTGAAGCATCTCCTGCAATATATATACCATATCCATATTCATCTCCTTCTCCTTTACGCCATCTCTGCTTACAGCGCCGGTTGACTTGCCGCCGTGGCCGGCATCAAGGCCAATTACAAGTCCTTTTAGCGAGAGGTTTGGAGTGTGCTTTATCTCCAGGGTGAAGTTTTTGCCGGAGTAGTAGGCCTCGTAGCCCCAAGAGCTTCTCTTCTTAAGATTTACCGTAATGGTAACCACATCCCATCCGCTCTGCTGCACATCTACGCTCTCCACCGCCTCAAGGCCGGAGAAGTGGGTGAGCCAGGCTGTATTTGCCACAAGGCCGTAGAGCTGCACTGTAATCCTGTGCGGGTCACTCTCCTGGCA
>SFUD01000019.1 GCA_004561775.1 bacterium
GGGAGAATGAGGTCACCTCAACAAGAGGCAGCATAGAGTACAAAGCGGCCTCCTGCACCTCTCTTCCCGATGTTATTACCTCCTCCCGCACCCTGCTCTCTCTGCACACCTTTGCCCCTGCAGCAACAGAGAATGCCTCACTCACCTTTAAAGTGCTGAACTCAGCGGGCACCGCAATTGTTGGAAAGAGCGTCCCTGCGCTTCCGCTCAAGCGCAACACCATAACCAACGTGCAGTACACCGCACCGCTATAACAATATACATCTCTGGCTGCATCAATCTTTTAAACATCCAATTGGTACTACAAAGACTCCGTCCGGACGGCGGTAAACATATTGTCCAACACCTGTCAACACCATAAGGAATGAAGGGGATTTCATTCTCTCTGTATCTATCTTAGATGAGAGAGACTTTAAGGTCTCCGCTCCCTTTTCTATGTTATCCTTGCCCCCAAGTTTAATCTCTATAAGAGCATATTCGCCATTTCTGCGGTGCAGGACGGCATCACACTCCAATCCAGAGGAATCTCTGAAACGGTAGAGATTACCGTCGAGAGCATCGGCATAGGTACGTAAATCTCTCACCGCCATAGACTCAAAATATAAACCAAAGGTTGGTAAGTCGTTCAGGAGGTCATTGGGGCCAATGGATAAAGCGGCCGTAGCAATACTCGGATCTATAAAATACCTGGTATCGGAAGACTGTATGGCAGACTTGCTTCTCAGATTGGGATTCCAAGCCGGCATATCTTCCAATACAAAGAGTTTTTTCAGAGCATCTGCATAATCGGAGAGAGTCTCGTATGTAATGGATGAATTATCATTCTCTTTAATATCTGCACACATTTTGTTGAAACTGGTTGCAGAGCCTGTATTCCTGGCATAGGATCGGAGGAGAAGTCTTGTGCGCTCACTGCTTCTGCGCACATTATCCACTCTATGAATATCTACTTTATAGATAGCTTCATAATAGTCTCGCGCCTGGTCAAGTGCCAGTTCCCCCTTCATAAAAGTGGATTGGGGCCAACCTCCACGGCAAATCAGAAAGGCCAATCTTTCCAAGTCCATTGAGAACTCAAAAGGGTCAAAAATCTCTCCTTTGAAGAGTTGGGAAAGACTTACTGCACCGCTGCTCTCTCCAGACTCCCAAAGGCTCATAGGACGCATATTAATCCATCCGAACCTACCAGTTCCGCTATGTCTGCGCTTCTCCTCATCCACCGGCACACTGCTGCCTGTAAGCACAAACTGACCCATTTCACCGCGCCTGTCAACCTCGCTGCGGACCATGTCCCATATCTCGGGAATTGTTTGCCACTCATCTATGAGGCGTGGAGTTCCACCTTCCAGGAGTCTCTTTGGAAGAATCTGAATAGTCTCCAGGGCATTGTTCAGCTCTGAAGGATCGCCCAAATCCAGTAGCGTTTTAGCAACTTGTTTTGCTGTTGTGGTTTTACCGCACCATTTGGGGCCTTGTACCAAAACAGCACCTTTACCCAAAAGTTTGCGCCTCAATAGTTCGTCTGCAATACGGTGTTTGTAGGTCTTCATACAAATATCAGATGAATGCGTATGCAAAGATATTAAATATTCCGCAACTTTTTGCCGTTTTATTCCGCAACTTTTGGTCAAGTTATTCCGCAACTTTGCGGGAGAAGAGCCTCTCCAGCACCACTTGAGCTCTTGGAGCATCTTTAAGCAGCACGCGTTTCTCCTTATCTAGCAGATAGAGGCTTGGAATGGCGCGCAGAATGTAGATTCTGCCGGCATTTATACTTTGGCTATCATCCCTTGCATATATCCACTCTTTGGGATAGTCCTTAAGGTTGGCCCTCCAGCTATCAAGATCCTGGTCTACGTAGAGCGCCAGCAGTGCAAGACTCCCCTCCTCCACCATCCGCTGCACAAGAGGTGCCTGAGAGAGTTCTTTAAGCATCTGCGCGCAGGCGGGGCAATCGGGATTATTAAAGAAAATAATTGTATAATCTGCTTTTATGCCATAGAGAGAGCCCTCCCTAAGGTGCCAGGGGTCTCCCCCTACGCAATATTTGTATTTTATATCTGCCGCCTTGGCACCCTTGCGGTTTACAAGCAACTGCTCCATCTGGAACCTGAAGGTACCTTTGCTCTCCTCCTCCAGCGACTGCGAAGCTAAAAGCTCCTCCACAACAGGAATATAGAGCTCCTCGTTAAGCAGAGGCGAGTTTGGGTCGTATAAAAAGAGTTCCGAGTAGTGCACAATTTTGAGCAAAAGGCTCTTGCTGCCTTTAAGATAGAGAGAGTCGGCACTCCCGACAGCCCTTCTTATCTCCCGATTGCAGAGTTCCTCCCTTCCCTCGCTGTAGAGGCCGGAGAGGAGCGCAAAATAATTTTTGAAGACTCCTGCCCACTCTGCGCTGTCTATCTGGCTGCCCTCTATCTGGCCGCTCTCTGCTGCGGAGATATATTTGTCCCAATAGTGCTCTACAAGATATTGCGCCTTCTGCACCGGCTGCGAGATAGCAAGCGGCGCCTTGGGATAGGGAAATTTAGGGGCCTCCTCGCTCTTGCCTGTACAGGCTGATAAAAAAATAAGCACCACTAAGGATGCCATTGCAGGGAGAATTGACTTTAATGTAACTCTCATATTGTTAGAAAATTATTGGTTGAGATACCAGGATTCGAACCTGGACAGACAGAACCAAAATCTGTAGTGCTACCATTACACCATATCTCAAAGAGTTGCAAATTTATAAAGTTAATTTCAATTGAACAAATTTAAGAAGGCTTCTCCATAATATGCATAGAGTATGCTCCAAACTGCAAAGCGAATAGCCTTGCCTATGAACATATAGATAGAGCATCGCAAGAAGTTGAGCCTGTAGAAGCCCAGAGCCACCGCAAAGAGGTCTCCCACTATGGGCGCCCAGCAGAATAGGGCAATGAAGGCACCCCAGCGCTCTATTGCCCGCTGCTGCCCCTCCAGCCGCTCTTTGGAGATGCCAAACCAGCGCTCCAGCCACTCCCATTTGCCCGCATATCCCAACCAGTAGGAGGTTAGTCCGCCCAGCCAGTTGCCCAACGTTGCCACTATGCAGGAGATAAGAGGGCTGTAACCGGCAATCAGGATGCCAACTATAAGGAACTCCGAACTGAAGGGAATTACTGTTGCAGCAAGGAATGTTCCTATGAAGAGACCTATATAGCCCCACTCCCCAAATATCTCCATCAGCCTCTGCGGTTTTTAAAGAACTCTGTTACAATTGCGCCGCACTCCTCTTTAAGGATGCCTGCGCTCACCTTTGTCTTGGGGTGCAGCAGATTTGGAGAATAGAGAGTATAACCTCTCTTTGGGTCCGACGCCCCATAGACAAGCCTTCCCAGCTGCGCCCAACCAAGCGCTGCGGCGCACATTGGGCAGGGCTCTACGGTAACATAGATTGTTGCATCTGTAAGGTATTTGCCGCCAAAAGCATCTGTTGCCATTGTAATTGCCTGCATCTCTGCGTGGGCGGTAGGGTCTGTAAGTGTCTCTGTCATATTGTGCGACCTTGCTATAACCTTCCCATTTACCACCACTACCGCTCCAATGGGCACCTCGCCCCGCTCTGCCGCATAGTTTGCCTGCTGCAGCGCAAGCCTCATAAATCTCTCATCCTCCATAAAATTAAACTTTGTCGCAAACTTAATCAAAAAGAAGAAATTCTTTACTATATTTGCAGCAAACCAATACTATTAATATTTTGGAACCTCCCAGTTGCATAATAGCACTACAGACTACGCTACTCGCCTCAGATGCAGGCGACCCCTCGGCGGCCATTGCCGGGAGACCTCTCTCGGCGCTAATCTATTTAGGAATAGCACTTATACTGCTTCTAGTCTGCTCAGCCCTTATATCGGGAAGCGAGACAGCCTTCTTTTCACTCACTCCAAAGCAACTGGATGCGCTTGAGGAGAAGGATGACAGCACCAGCAACCGCATCTTGCAACTGCTCAAAAAGCCAAACTACCTGCTTGGCACCATTCTGCAGCTAAATAACTTTGTAAATATTCTTATTGTGCTAATTACGGGCGTGCTGCTGAAGAGCCTTGTAGATTTGCACGATTCGCCTGTGCTGCAGTTTATTGTTAATACTGTGGTGGTAACCTTCATAATTGTGCTCTTTGGGGAGGTTATGCCAAAGCTCATTGCCAACCACACTCCTGTAAAATTTGCAGGCTTTATGAGCAAGCCTCTCTGGCTGCTGCGCTACCTTACATATCCCTTCTCCCGAATTATGGAGAAGATTACCATTAAAGTGGAGAACAGTATGCCAAAGGAGGATGTGACACTTGAAGACCTCTCCAAGGCTGTGGAGATTGCAGGTCCTGCCTCAGGCCAGGAGAAGAAGATGCTTAAGGGCATTGTAAAATTGCCGGTTACCTCCGTAAAGAAGATTATGAAGCCAAGAGTGGAGGTGGCCTACGTAGATATGGAGATGAGCAACAGAGAGGTTATTGAGAGGGCCACCCAATGCGGTTTTTCCCGATTGCCTGTCTGCCGCGAGGATTTGGATGACATAAGGGGCTTTGTTTATATAAAGGACCTTATGCCCTTCCTGCTGCCGGAGAATAGCACCTACGACTGGAAGAAGCATATCCGCGAGGTCTATTTTGTTCCCGAAAGCAAAAAGATAAATGACCTTTTGGAGGAGTTCCGCCAGAAGAGGATTCATATGGCTGTTGTGGTAGATGAGTACGGCGGCACAGATGGAATTGTTACCCTGGAGGATATTCTGGAGGAGATAGTGGGAGAGATAGTGGACGAATCGGACAAAGAGGCACCGCAGCAACAGCAACAGCAGCAGCAGCAACAACAGCAAGCATAGCTGCTAATGCCGCAGCCCAATCCAGCGGCGCAAAGAGAGCAACTAATTGACAAACAATAAAATATTATAATATTAAAATGGGACTATACAGCAGAAAAGAGCTTGACAATGGCGCGGAAATAGCCGTCTGGGAGGTTACCGAATCGGAAGAGGAACTTCTTAGCATCATCTCCATACCCAACGAAGAACTTGACGAACTCTTTCTTACAAAGAGCGGTGCGCGCCGCAGAGAGAAACTGGCAATACGCGCATTGCTTAACACAATCTTTGAAGATAAGGTCTATCTTGGACATCACGACAACGGCAGCCCCTTTATTCAGAACAACCCCGTTCATATAAGCATTACACATACAGACAGGTTTGTGGCAATCATTCTCCATAAGACAGAGGATGTGGGAATAGATATTGAATCGCTCAGCCGCGACTTCTCCGCTGTAGAGAAGAAGGCCCTCTCTGAGGATGAGGTGGATGACCTCTCGGATAAGAACCGCAACCAGCAGCTTGCTATCTACTGGTGCGCCAAAGAGGCTCTCTATAAGAGAATGAGCCGCAACGGAGTGGATTTTGCCAAGCAGATGGAGGTAGAGAGATTCACCCCTCACGACGAGGGAAAAATAGAGGCCACCTTTACGGATAAAGATGGCCTGGAAGAGGAATTCGAATTAGAATACGAAATCTTTGATAATCACCTGCTGGTCTGGCTAGTAGGCTAGCCGCCGCACTACATCTGCCCACAGCACGGCATCTTTCAGCAGCGCTGCATCTTTCAGCAGCACTGCTTTTTTTCGCCACACTACATCATGCCGCCACCCATAGGAGGCATTGCAGGAGCAGGATTCTCCTCCTTCTTATCTGCAATTACGCACTCTGTTGTAAGGAGCATACCTGCAACAGAGGCAGCATTCTGAAGAGCAATTCTGGCAACCTTTGTAGGGTCTATCACACCAGCCTCAAAGAGGTTCTCGTATTTGTCCATACGGGCATTGTAACCAAAGTCACCCTTGCCCTCCTTAATCTTCTGGATAACAACACTGCCCTCAACACCTGCATTGTCGCAGATTATTCTCAGAGGCTCCTCAATTGCGCGAGCAATAATGTTGATACCGGTCTGCTCATCCTCATTATCTGCCTTAATGGCCTTAACAGCCTCCTCGGCACGGATGTAAGCTACTCCGCCGCCCGGAACAATACCCTCTTCAACAGCTGCGCGGGTTGCGCTAAGAGCATCGTCCACTCTATCCTTCTTCTCCTTCATCTCAACCTCTGAAGCGGCGCCAACATATATTACAGCCACTCCGCCGGAGAGTTTTGCAAGACGCTCCTGAAGTTTCTCCCTGTCATAGTCGGAGGTTGTTGTCTCCATCTGCTTCTTAATCTGTGCTGCGCGCTCTGCAATATCGTTCTTGTCGCCGGCACCGTTTACAATGGTTGTATTCTCCTTTGTAATGGCAACCTTCTCTGCTGTACCAAGCATATCGGGAGTAGTATTCTCCAAGGTAAAGCCACGCTCCTCTGAAACAACTACGCCACCAGTAAGGGTTGCAATATCCTGCAGCATCTCTTTTCTGCGGTCGCCAAAGCCAGGAGCCTTAACTGCTGCCACTTTGATTGTACCGCGCAGACGGTTAACAACAAGGGTTGTAAGAGCCTCGCCATCCACATCCTCTGCAATGATAAGAAGAGACTTGCCATCTCTTGCAATAGGCTCAAGAATAGGAAGCAGATCCTTCATAGAGGAGATCTTCTTGTCTGTGATAAGAATCATAGGCTGGTCCAAAACTGCCTCCATCTTATCTGGATTGGTCATAAAGTATGGAGAGATATAACCTCTGTCAAACTGCATTCCCTCAACAACCTTAACCTCTGTATCTGTACCCTTGGCCTCCTCTACGGTAATCACGCCCTCTTTCTTAACTTTGCTCATAGCATCTGCAATAAGCTTACCAATAAAGGCATCATTATTGGCAGAGATGGTACCAACCTGCTCAATCTTTGAGTAATCCGAACCAACAGACTGGCTCTGCTTCTTCAAAGACTCAACAACAACGTCAACCGCCTTGTCTATACCTCTCTTAAGATCCATAGGGTTTGCACCTGCAGTAACATTCTTAAGACCAACGTTAATGATTGCCTGCGCAAGCACGGTAGCGGTAGTAGTACCATCACCAGCCTGATCATTTGTCTTGGAGGCAACCTCCTTCACCATCTGAGCACCCATATTCTGGAATCTCTCCTCCAGCTCAATCTCCTTAGCTACAGTAACACCATCCTTGGTAATGTGAGGTGCACCAAACTTCTTATCAATAACAACATTGCGTCCCTTAGGACCAAGTGTAACCTTAACTGCATTAGCCAATGCATCTGCGCCCTCTTTAATAAGATTACGGGCCTCTGTATTGAATTTAATCTCTTTTGCCATAGTAGTAAAAAATAAAACTTTAAAACTTAAACCTGCGCGCTGCTCAACGGCTCTCTTGCTCTGCCTCCTTGCTCAATCGGCTGCTTTGCTTACCGGCCGCCATCTTGCTCAATCGGCTGCCTTGCTTACCGGCCGCCATCAGCACTCAATCATTGCAATCTTGCTTTACCGCTGCCATCAGCACTCAATCATTGCATTAATTACTCAACAACTGCCATTACATCACTCTGGCGCATCATAATGTAAATTTTGCCATCTACATTAAGCTCTGTACCGGCATACTTACCATAAAGAACCTTGTCACCAACTTTAAGTTCCATAGGCTCATCCTTCTTACCCGGACCAACAGCAACAACAGTACCTGCCTGAGGTTTCTCTTTTGCTGTATCGGGAATAAACAATCCGCTGGCTGTCTTAGTCTCAGCCTCTTTAGGTTCAACCAGAACCCTGTCTGCTAAAGGTTTTACATTCATAATATTAATCAATTTTAATTGTTACCGTTTAAATGTTACCACTTCAAGTAATTGTTACCACTTCAAGCCCCCGGAAATATATCCGAAGACACAACAAGCAAAGTCAAATAGAGTGCCAAAGTCCAAACAAAGCCCAATTGTGACAAAATGTCAGCAACCCAAACTGTCCCGGCCGTTGTTCCTGTTGCTCCTGTTGCTACCGTTGCTCCCGTAGTTCCCGTTGCTCCCGTTGTTCCCGTTGCTCCCGTAGCTCCCGGCCATCGCCCCGGCCGTGGCCCCACCAAAGCGCACAAAAATGCCGATTTTGTGCTCGAAAAGCCCGAAAATGGGGGTCCCGAAGGCAAAAAGCGCACAAAAACCCCGATTTTGTGCTCAAAAAGCCAGAAAACAGGGGTTCCAGACCGCAAAAGCGCACAAAAACCCCAATTTTGTGCTCGAAATGCCCGAAAAAGGGGGTCTCGAAGGCCAAAAAAGCACAAAAACCTCGATTTTGTGCTCGAAATGCCCGGAAACGAGGGTTTCAGACCCCAAAAGCGCACAAAAACCTCGATTTTGTGCTCGGGAGGAAGGGGATTGGCACTGGGAAGAGAGGAAATTGGCATCGGGAAGCGCAACCGCAGAGACGTTTACCCTTCCTGCAAATCACCGCGCACGCTTCTAAAACGCAAATACCTCATAACCAAATAATTAACTTTTAGCAACGCGCTCGGTGAGCTCAAATTGAGGCCACCGCGCGGGCCAATGTGCCCCAGAGGTGCCTAGA
>SFUD01000020.1 GCA_004561775.1 bacterium
GTGTCGTGGCCCAGGGCGGTATGCCACAGCTCTTCGGTGACGTGTGGAGCGAAGGGTACGAGGATTATCAGCAGCTGCTCGAGCACAAGACGGCTGTGGCACTTCTGCTGCGACAGCTCGTTGACGCAAATCATAAAGGCTGCCACCGAGGTGTTGAACGAGAAGCCCTCGATGTCGCCGGTGACCTTCTTTATAAGCTTGTGCAGGCTGCGCATGTTGTCGGCCGTGGGCTCCGAGTCGTCGACAAGACACTGGTCGCCCTTATAGAAGAGGCTCCACAGCTTTTTGATGAAGCGGTGCACGCCGTCTATGCCGTTGGTGTCCCAGGGCTTGGACTGGTCGAGCGGGCCCAGGAACATCTCGTAAAGACGCAGAGTATCCGCTCCGTACTGGGCGCAGACATTATCCGGGTTAACCACATTGAACATAGATTTGCTCATCTTCTCCACTGCATAGCCACAGATATACTCCCCATTCTCCAGAATGAACTCCGCATTTGCATAATCCGGCATCCATCTCTTGAAGGCCTCAAGGTCCAGACGGTCATTATGCACAATATTTATATCCACGTGTATCTCTGTAGTCTCATACTGATCCTTCAAACCTGCGGAGACAAAGGTATTGGTATTTACTATTCTATATACAAAGTTGGAACGTCCCTGAATCATTCCCTGGTTTACAAGCTTGCGGAATGGCTCAGGCTCCACAACATAGCCAAGGTCGTAAAGGAACTTGTTCCAGAATCGGGAATATATAAGGTGGCCTGTTGCATGCTCTGTACCGCCAATGTAGAGATCCACGTCTCTCCAGTACTCATCTGCCTCCCTGCTCACAAGAGCGCTCTTGTTGGAAGGGTCCATATACCTTAGGTAATATGCGCTGCTGCCGGCAAATCCTGGCATTGTGCTCTTCTCTATCGGATAGCCTTTGTAGTTCCAATTCTCTGCCCTTGCCAATGGCGGCTCACCCTGCTCTGTAGGAAGGAACTTGTCCACCTCCGGCAGCCTTAGCGGCAGCTCCTCCTCCGGAATAGGAGTGGCTATGCCCTCTTTGAAATATATCGGGAATGGCTCTCCCCAATATCTCTGGCGTGAGAAGATGGCATCCCTAAGCCTGTAGTTAATCTTTCTTCTGCCAATGCCAAGGCGCTCCACCTCATCTATTGCTGCAGGTATTGCCTCCTTTACGCTCATTCCCGATAGGAAGCCGGAATTGCACATAATGCCCTCTTTGGCATCAAAACTCTGCTGGCTTACATCGCATCCCTCTATGAGTGGGATGATAGGGAGGTTGAACTCCTTTGCAAAGGCGTAGTCTCTGCTGTCGTGCGCAGGCACAGCCATAATTGCTCCTGTGCCGTAACCGGAGAGCACATACTCGCTCACCCACACAGGCACCTCCTTGCCGGTAAATGGATTAATGGCATAAGAGCCTGTGAAGACACCTGTCACCTTTCTGGTCTCGGCCATTCTTTCACGCTCTGTCTTCTTCTTTGCAAAGGCAAGATACTCCTCAACGGCACTCTTCTGCTCCGCTGTAGTCAGCTTCTCCACCCAGTCGCTCTCCGGAGCAAGCACCATAAAGGTAACTCCAAAGACCGTATCGGCACGGGTGGTGAAGATTGTCATATCGTACTGCTTTTCGCTGCCCGGAGTGACGGTCTTAAAGATCATCTCCGCACCCTGCGACTTGCCTATCCAGTTGCGCTGCATCTCCTTGAGCGCATCTGTCCAATCCAATTTATCCAATCCTGCAAGCAGCCTCTCCGCATAGGCGGAGACTCTAAGCTGCCACTGCTTCATCTTCTTCTGCTCTACAGGATGTCCTCCTCTTACAGAGTAGCCCTCCTTAACCTCGTCGTTAGCAAGCACGGTACCAAGGGCAGGACACCAGTTAACGGAGGTCTCACCCTGATAGGCAATTCTGTACTGCATAAGAATATCGCTGCGGCGCCTCTGGTCAAAGGCATTCCACTCCTGCGCGCTAAAGGTTGGCACCTCTCCGCAAGCGGCATTAACATTGGCATTACCCTCTTTGGCAAAACGCTCCACAAGTTCTCCTATAGGGAGGGCCTTATCTGCTGTTTTGTCATAATAATGCCCAAACATCTTAAGGAAAGCCCACTGTGTCCACTTGTAGTAGTCCGGGTCGCAGGTTCTCACCTCTCTCTCCCAATCGTAGGAGAAGCCTATCTTATCCATCTGCTGGCGATACCTTGCAATATTGGCCTCCGTAGTCTTGGCAGGATGCTGTCCGGTCTGGATTGCATACTGCTCTGCAGGGAGTCCGAAAGCATCATAACCCATAGGATGGAGCACATTAAAGCCCTTCAGTCTCTTGTACCGGGTAAAGATATCACTTGCAATATACCCCAACGGATGTCCCACGTGCAAGCCCGCCCCGGAGGGATAAGGGAACATATCCAGAACATAATACTTTGGCTTACTGCTCTTCTCGGTTACCCTGAAGGTATGATTCTCTGCCCAGAATCTCTGCCACTTCTTCTCAATTTCTACAAAATTGTACTCCATTCTCTCTGTATCTCTTTATTTCTTAATTCCAAACCTTGCCCTGTGCTCCACTTTAAAATCTACCGGCACAGAGATTTTTACTCTAACACTCTTTTTATTATGAAGAGCCGCCTTCCACTTTGGAGAAGCGGAGATAACTTTAATTACCTCATTATCTATCTCTTCGCAAAGTCCCTTGGTAATCTTCACATTACCCACGGAACCATCCTTGCCTACAACAAACTCTACAATCACGCGTCCGTGAATACCATCCCTAAGGGCACTCTCCGGATACTTTATATATTTATAGACCCATCGCTGAAGGAACTGCATCTCCCCGCCGTGCAGGAACTGGGCAGGTCTGTCAACCTCCCACTGGGAGTAGATTCTCTCCCCATCCTTAGCCTGAGCCTCCTGAGCGCTATTCGCAGAGGCCATATCATTTGCAATCCTCTCTTCCCGCTCTCCAATGGTTTGAACATAGGCCATAACATACTCGCATATACCCATCATCTGGCTATAATCCAGCCTCTCCTTTGTATCGTTTACAGTATGATAATCCCTGCCATAACCGGTAGTAAAGAGAGTGATTGGAATATTTGCGGCATTAAAGGTCCTATGGTCGGAGGGGTAATAATCCGTATGCGAAGGCACTGGCACCAAAGAGGCGGCGCGCTTGCCCACATCATTTGCAATAGCATTAAGCAGCAGGTTATGCAGGCCTGTAAAGATCTGGAACTTATTCTCTCCTCCCGACCTTCCCACACTGCTTAAATTCACCATCAGAACAATACTCTCCCTCTGCCCGAAAGACCTGTTGAGGAAATACCAGCTTCCTGCACAACTCTCCTCTCCTGCCCCAAAAAAGGCAAAGACTACAGAGCGGCGGAAGAGGAACTTCTGCGCCTCCACCTGCCTTGCCAACTCCAGCAGCAGGGCCACTCCCGATGCATTGCCATCCGCGCCGGGAAAGAGCTGCGGTACAGGCTCTCCATTTATTGTGATATGGCTGGTGCCCACATTGTCGAAATGGGCACCTACCACTATAAACTCGTTTTTAAGCTTGGAGTCATAACCCTCCACAATACCTATCACATTTCTGGAATGAATCTTTGTAAACTTGCCATTTATGGTATCGTTTATAAAGAAATCCTCCCCCTCTCTTGGAGAGAGGAGGGTTACACCATATTCGTCAAGTCTGTCGTAAAGATACTCCGCCGCCAGCTTCTCTCCTTCAGAGCCTGGAGCTCTGCCCTGGAGAGTGTCGGCAGTAAGATATTCCACGTGGCTGCGAAGCCTCTGCTCCACGCCATCGGGATTAAAATTAATAGGCAACTGCAGAAAAAGGGCTAAAAAGAGGGTAAGCATAGCGGCACCTCAATTACTCTGCGTGGTAGAAAGGCGCCTTTACCACAACTGCCTTGAGCAGCCTCTCGCGCACCTTTATATATATCTCAGAACCAAGCTTATAGAGTGGCGCTGCCACCATTGCCATTCCTATTGCCTTGCCAACAGAAGGGCCCATTGTGCCGGAAGAGACATAGCCAATCTGATTGCCCTCCGCATCACAGACAATATACTCTGCGCGGGCAATTCCCTTATCCACCATCTCAAAGGCGCAAAGTCTTCTCTTAAGCCCCTCTGCCTTCTGTTTGAGCATATAGTCCTTATCCAGGAAGTCGCCCTTTACATCGTTAAACTTGGTAATCCATCCAAGGTTACCCTCCAGAGGAGAGGTAGTGTCATTAATCTCGTGTCCATAGAGGCAGAAGCCCATCTCCAGGCGGAGAGTATCTCTGGCACCAAGTCCAATAGGGCGTATTCCCTCTGGCTTTCCGGCCTCAAAAACAGCATCCCAAAGCTTCATTCCATCCTCGTTTGCCACATAAACCTCGCATCCGCCGGAACCGGTATATCCTGTGGTAGAGAAGATTGCGCTTACTCCGCCTACATTACACTTCTTAAATGTGTAGTACTCCATATCCTCTACCGGAGCATCGCAGATTCTCTGCATTATCTTAAGGGCATTAGGACCCTGAATTGCCAGCTGGCAAATCTCGTCTGAGGCATTGTAAAGCTCCTTTCCTATGGTAAGGTTAAACTTTGGAGCATATTTGCAGAGATGGTTCCAATCCTTCTCAATATTTGCGGCATTTACCACAAGCAGGTAAGTGACATCGTCAAACTTATAGACAAGAAGGTCATCCACAATTCCACCCTCTCCGTTAGGGAAGCAGGAGTACTGCACCTTGCCCGGATAGAGCACGGATGCGTCGTTGGAGGTCACATACTGTATAAAAGCAAGAGCATTGGGACCCTTTACCCAAATCTCGCCCATATGCGAAACATCAAAAACGCCCACATTGTTGCGCACTGCGGCGTGCTCCTCATTTATGCTGCCATACTGTATAGGCATATCAAACCCTGCAAAGGGAGCCATCTTTGCACCAAGTTCAATGTGTTTCTGATGAAATACTGTCTCTTTCATATCTTTTTTACCGTTTATTTTTATATTGAAAATTTTTAAGACGCAAATATAACAAAATCGTGCCACTATGGCTACCGGGCACGAAGTATCCACTCATCTCCCGACTCATAGATATAGTATTCCGGGAGGGTGTCATAAATCTTAGCTGCGGCAGAATAGCTGCTGTAAGGGCCAACGCCCACCATAGTGAGCCTGGAATCCGGTGCAGGCGCTACAACAGGCGTAAAGCCGGAGAGCTTGAGATACTGCTTCATCCTCTCCACATTCACCTCCTTCTCAAAGGAGCCCAAAATAAGATAATATCCTCCCGATTCCAACTCCGAGACATAGTCCTTTGGCTCCTCTGCGGGCGCCGCTGCCAG
This sequence comes from bacterium, assembly GCA_004561775.1. Classification (GTDB taxonomy): domain Bacteria; phylum Bacteroidota; class Bacteroidia; order Bacteroidales; family UBA932; genus Egerieousia. Next base: position 5,361 of record SFUD01000020.1, read on the forward strand.
CATAGCAAGCGAATCCTTTATGCGCTGCTCCTCGGCTGCCGCCTTTGCCTTCATCTGAGCCTCCATAGCAGCAATCTCATCCTTGCTCTTAAGACCAAGTGTGGTACGTACCCAATCGCAGCCTGTGCAGCAGAGCAGGATTATGCAAAACACTATAAACAAACCTCTTCTCATAATAATCATAAACTTTCTGAACCGTTAAAGATACCAAATAGCGATAAAATATCAAAAAATAATGTATATTTACGAGCAAATTTTCAACAGAAGAGCAATGAAATCAATAATAGATAGAGTAAGAGAACTCACCAACTTCTCAAACAGCATAGATATCCCTATGGCTCAACAATATATAACATCAAATATTGATTTCAAGGGAGCCAATCTGTGGATTCTCTTCTTTGCCACCATCATAGCCAGCGTAGGCCTCAACACCAACTCCATTCCCGTGGTAATTGGAGCAATGCTCATATCGCCAATAATGGGACCTATAATGGGAATAGGCCTCTCCTTGGGCACCAACAATACGGAACTTGCAAAGAGGTCTCTCAGAAACCTGCTTATAATGACCTGCGTAAGCATACTTGCCTCAACCATCTTCTTTCTTATTACCCCTCTTAGGATGGAGCACCCTACAGAGTTGCTGGCCAGAACCAACCCTACCATCTACGATGTTATGATTGCCCTCTTTGGCGGTCTGGCAATGATAGTGGAGGTTTGCAAAAAGGAGAAGGGTACGGTAATAGCCGGCGCAGCCATAGCAACCGCGCTCATTCCGCCGCTCTGCACTGCAGGTTACGGAATTGCCAACGGCCATCTCTCATTCTTCATAGGAGCAATCTACCTCTATTTCATAAATATGGTCTTCATTGCTCTGGCCACATTTATTATGGTAAGATATCTCCACTTCCCAAGCATAACCTTCAAAGATGAGGCAAGGGAGAAGAGAGTCCGCAGATGGATAAGCTTTGGCATCATACTCATAATAATTCCAAGCATCTTCTCTGCCGTAACCGTAATTAAAGAGAACAACTTCAACAAGACAGCCGGCAAATTTGTAAGAGACCACAAATCGCTCAGAAACGGCTACATCCACGACTACGACATCCAGCACAACGCCACAAGCAAATCTACCCTCACCATAGAGATTGCGGGAGAGAAACTATCGCAAAAGGATGTGGAACTGCTTAAAGCAGATGTTGTAAAATACGGACTGGATACCAGCCAGCTGATTATCAACCAGACCAGCACCTTTGAGCAGGAGAGCATAGATGATGCGGCCATAATAAAGGGAATCTTCAGCCAGAACGAGATGGAGATAAAGCGCCGCGAGGCCTACATAGCCAAACTGGAGAATGAGTTGAAGGAGCTCCGCTCCTCCATTTTGCCAACAACGCAGATAAAACGGGAACTCTGCGCGCAATACAGCCAAATCACAGACCTTACTCTTGCCAAAGGAGAGGTGGTTGGCAACGACATGGAAGCGCAAAAGAGAGTTATTGCCATAGTTAAGGCAGAGAAGAGATTAAGCAAGACAGATCTTGAGAAGATTCAGAGATGGCTCTCTGTAAGGCTTGAGATAGAGAATGTTGAGATATTCCAGCAATGAGGTATGCTACCATAGTCATCTTTACGGCAATTCTGCTCCTGCCTGCGCGCCTTGGAGGCTTTACACCGCCCAAGCCGCCGGTGCCCATACAGCTCTATGATACCGTAAGGCTGCTCTTCATTGGAGATGTGATGCAACACGGCAAACAGGTAAAGGCAGCCCTTGCCGCCGGCAACCCTGCAGCCCCGGAAGACCCCCTCTCCTACAACTACAGCACCACGTTCAAATATATAGCAGAAAATCTCCGCAGAGCAGATATTGCAGCCGCAAATATGGAATTTCCAGTAGGCGACTATCCCTATGGCTTCTATCCAAACTTCAACTCTCCCGCAACCATAGCCCTGGAGGCAAAGAGAAGCGGTATAAATCTCTTTCTTACAGCCAACAACCATATGGCAGACCAGGGAGGCAAAGGGTTGGAGAAGACACTGCAGATTTACGACACCTTGGGAGTGCGCTACATTGGCTCCTACCACTCTGCAGAGGAGAGGGAGAGCAGAGAGCCCCTGATAATCAGACGCAAGGGAATAAAAATTGCCTTCATAAACTTCTGCTATGGGCTAAACTGCGCATTGGATGGGAAATGCGTAGTAAACAGAATGGACAGCACCCTCATCTGCAGATACATAGAGAGAGCCAAAGAGGGCGGAGCAGACCTTATAGTAGCGCTGCCGCACTGGGGAGAGGAGTACAAAAGCCTGCCCAACAAACAACAGCGCAGGTGGGCAGAGATGCTCTTTAAGAGGGGAGTCAGGCTTATTGTAGGCACCCACCCGCACGTTCCGCAGCTGGCAGAGATAGAACTTAAGAGCAACGGAGAACTTAAGCAGGCTGCCATCTACTCACTTGGCAACTACATCTCCAACCAAAGCACCCCCAACCAGACACAACTGGGACTTATGGCAGAGATAGCCCTCTGCCGCAACAGGCTCACAGGCAAAGTAACCGTAACAGCGCCTCAAATAACCCCTCTGTGGTGCTTCAAGGCAGGAGAGTATGAGAATAACTACACCGTACTCCCGATAAGCAGAGTGCTAGCCCACCCGGAGCGCGTAGCAATTGCAAAAGAGTATGAGCGAGCCAGCACCACATACGAACAATTTAAAAGAGAGAATCTTATAAGAGTATCCCGATGTGAGGAGGAGACAATTGACAAATGAAAGAGAGAATATATACATTAAAGGAGATGGACCCAGTAGAGGTCTATGGAGTAAACGACAGATTTATAAAGAGCATCTGCAGCCACTTTCCCAACCTTAAGGTTGTGCCGCGCGGCGAGAAGCTCATAATGAAGGGAGAGGGGGAGCAGATAGAGGCCTTCCTCAGAGTGCTGGAGATGCTTATAGCAAAGAGAATGAAGAAACGCAGCCTCTCTATGGATGATGTGGACTCCATCTTTGAGACTTTGAGCTTCAACTCATTTGGAGGTGAAAAGGGTGCAGATAGCAATGACTGCTCATCTGATAGCGCGGCTCAATCCCAGGCC
>SFUD01000021.1 GCA_004561775.1 bacterium
TAATTTCTTATTCATATTCTAAGTCCTCCTATAATTAAAGTACCTCAGGCGCCAATGAAACAATCTTCATATAGTTGTCACGCAACTCCCTTGCTACAGGACCGAAGATACGTGTTCCGCGAACCTCACCCGCATTGTTGAGAAGTACGCAGGCATTCTCGTCAAATCTGATATAAGAACCATCCGGACGGCGTATCTCCTTCTTGGTACGAACTACAACAGCTTTTGAAACCGAACCCTTCTTTGCGTCGGCACCGGGGATAGCGCTCTTTACGGCCACTACAATCTTATCCCCTACACTAGCGTAACGGCGGCGTGTACCACCAAGCACACGAATGCAAAGAACCTCCTTTGCACCGCTGTTGTCCGCTACCATTAATCTTGATTCTTGCTGTATCATATTACTTAACTTTTTCTACGATTTCTACTAATCTCCAACGTTTTGATTTGCTCAAAGGACGAGTCTCCATTATTCTGACAGTATCGCCCTCGCTACACTCATTCTTTTCATCATGAGCTACAAACTTAGTGGTTTTATTTACGAACTTTCCGTAAATTGGGTGCTTCTCTTTTGTCTTGACAGCAACTACAACAGATTTCTCCATCTTATTGCTTACCACTACACCTACTCTTTCTTTACGAAGATTCCTTTCCATTAGGCTTATTAATTTTCCTTGTTTTCTAACTGGCTCAATACTGTGAGCATTCTTACAATGTCTTTTCTAGACTTCTTGATGAGCGATGTGTTCTCTAAAGGAGAAATTGCGTGATTCATCTTCATTTTATCCAGCGCCATTCTCTCAGACTCGATACGCTCGCGCAAATCTTTTGCAGACAACTCTCTAATCTCTTTTGCCTTCATAATAATATTCTCCTTTTGATTATTCTTCTACGTAGTCTCTACGTACAACAAACTTTGTTGTAACAGGGAGTTTCTGAGCGCCAAGACGCAAAGCCTCTTTTGCTACAGCTGCCGGAACCCCATCAATCTCAAATAACATTCTGCCTGGTGTAATAGGCGCTACAAATCCCTCAGGACTACCTTTACCTTTACCCATACGAACCTCTGCAGGCTTCTTGGTATATGGTTTGTCAGGGAAGATTCTGATCCAAATCTTACCTTCACGTTTCATATAACGAACGATAGCCTGACGCGCAGCCTCAATCTGACGGCCAGTCATCCAGCATGCCTCAAGTGTTTTAATACCAAAAGAGCCGAAAGCCAATTGACTACCTCTATGAGCCAACCCCTTCATGCGGCCTTTTTGCTGCCTTCTAAATTTGGTTTTCTTTGGTTGTAACATTGTCTCTCTAATTTAACAATATCTAATTCATTAATTACCAGAACTTTAGTTGTAACGGAACCAAAATTCGGGGATGCAAAGATACAAATAATTCCTGAATTGCAAACATTTCCAAACAAATTTTACATAATTTTGGAAAAGTTTTTTTGCAACTCAAAGTGCGTTAAATCTGAGTGTTACGAAGATGAAAAAAATATTTATTCAGAGATTTTGTAATTCTTTCGCAGTGCTCTTCACCTGCTCCCAAAGACGCATAAGATTACCTCCCCAGAAGAGCTCCAGATCCTGCTTTGTAAAGCCCTTTGCAAGCAACTTTTCCGTAATTGCAGAGATTTGTGTGCAATCTTCAAAACCCTTCACTCCGCCGCCGCCGTCAAAGTCTGTTCCAAGCCCCACGTGCTCTATGCCCACAAGATTCTTCACGTGCAGAATATGCTCTATCAGCTGGTCCAGCATTGCCTCGCGCTCCGGTCCGGGAGAGACAAACCAGGCTCCGCTAGCAACCTGCACAACTCCCCCCTTTGCCGCAAGCGCCTTAATATCTTCATCTGAAAGGTTTCTCTTAAGGTCATTTACCGCGCGCACGCCGGAGTGTGTTGCAAGCACCGGCGCCTTGCTCAGCTCAAGCACCTCATAAAGCGTCTCTGTAGAGGCATGCGAGAGGTCTATCATCATTCCTAGCCTGTTCATACGCTCAACCGCCTCCCTGCCAAAAGGAGTAAGCCCCTTGCCAGGATCCTTCTTCTCCGTGCTGGAGCCGCAGAGGTGATTATTCCTAAAGTGGCAAAGAGTAACATACTGCACCCCTCTTTTGCAGAGCGTATCAAGATGGTCTATAGAATCACCCATTCCATAGCCATTCTCCAGTGCGGGAATAAAGCCCTTCTTTCCTTCCCGATGCACCCTGCGCAGCTCTTGCGGAGAGGTTACCCATTCAAGACTGTCCGCCCTTTGTGAGACATACTCCTTAAGGTTATCCAGCTCATTTATGGTATAGGCATAGGCCGAATCATAGCCTTTGCGGGTATCGGGACCCTGCTCAACAAATACTGCAAAAAAGGCTGCAGAGAGGCCTCCCTGATACATTTTATAAGGTGTGACCTGTCCTATGCTAAGCCCCTCAGGGTCCACATAATCAGGCCTGAGCAGGCTATACTCAGAGTCTATGTGGCTATCTATGGACAATATCTCTTTGTGCAGAGCGCGCGCCTGCAGGGAGTATTCTCTCATATCCAGCACATTCTGCCAAACGCGCATAAGATTGCCGCCCCAGAAGAGCCTCAAATCCTCCTTTGTGTAGCCTCTTCGCAGCAGCTCTACGGTAAGCGCCGTCATCTTTGAGCAATCCTCCATACCCACAACTCCGCCGCCGCCGTCAAAGTCTGTCCCGATGCCAACATGCTCTATTCCAACAACTCTGCGCACGTGGTCTATATGGTCTGCCAGAGTGGAGACATTTACCTGCTCCTTTGGAAGTTCGGAGAGGCACCAGCGTCCCGATGCAACCTGTATCACTCCGCCCTTGGCCGCAATTGCGCGCATCTCGTCATCTGTAAGGTTCCTCTTGTGGTGCTTAAGCTCCCATACGGCAGAGTGGGTTGCTATTACCGGAGCCTTGCTGTACTGCAGAAGGTCTCGCAGAGTATTGGAGGAGGCGTGGGAGACATCTATAATCATTCCCACTCTGTTCATCTCATCCACCACCTTGCGGCCAAAATCCGAGAGGCCGTAAAGGCCATCTGCGTGCTCCTTCTCTGTGCAGGATTCGCAGATAAGGTTATTTGAGCTGTGGCAAAGGGTGATATATCTCACGCCCAACTGAAAGAACTCCTCTATACGCTCTATCTTGTCGCCAATGCCGTACCCATTCTCTATGGCCAGCACCGCCGCTCTCTTTCCGCGCCTCTTTATGCCCACAATATCTGCGGGAGAGTAGGCAATCTCTATGCTGTCTCTCTTCTTAAAGAGGTATGAACGAAAATCCAGTATCTCTCCCCTGCAAAAGCGGTAAACAGAATCCAGTTCTCTGGGGCTGTTGCCCTTCTGAGCCAGATATACCGCAAAGAAGACGGCATCCAGATTTCCCTTATACATCTTATCTATTGTAACCTGGCCTATGCTCAGGCTCTTGCGCTTCACTTCGGGATGGGTGAGCCTGTACTCCGAATCCACGTGCGAGTCTATTGAGATTACCTCTTTATGTATCTCCGCTGCCTTTGCGTAGAGCAGCGAATCTTCATTACTCTGGGCATTTGCCCCAAAAGAGAGACCAAGAATGAGTGTCAAAGCTGGGAGCAGCGTCATACAGGAGACGCTAAAATATCTCTTTTTCATAACTATATCTATCTGTTTTTACCTTTCATTGCAAATCCTGCGGCAAGTACAGCCGCGCCTATAACCACACAACCTATGGAGAGCCATAGTCCATTGCCGGAAGCAAAGAGTATCGGGACAAAGGTTATCAGCAATATCTCTACCGGAGCTATCGGGAGGTAGGAGATTGCATAATCCTCCATTGTTCTGCTCTTGAACTGCGGGTCTACAATTCTTAGCAGCGCTATGCCCATTGCCATTGTGCCGCTCCACCAGCCCCACGCAAAGAGCGAGCGCTCAAACCAGTAGGATGGCAGCAACTTTTTGCCTATGTAGAATGTTATGAAGAATGTAAGCAGTATTCCTGCAACTATTATTACTATGAGCGGCAGGGCATATTTTACAACCACTCCAAGCTGTATGGAGGCCACTCCGCAGGCAACCAGAAGGTCTGTAAAGAGGCTGCTGAGGCGGCTGGTGGTCTTTATGCAGACATAATCGGAGGCCTTAACCAGGTCCATAAATTTCTTTATCAGAAGACCCACCACAAAGGCGCAGCTGAAGATTGGGAGGTCCAGCCTTGGGTAGGCCATCTTTACTCCCTTGCTGAGCATATAGCCGCCCAGGGCAGCTGCAAAGACCAGCGCAAGGTGGAATGTGAGCGAATCTATGGAGATGGAGTTGGTGGTTGCCATTCCTATAGGCTCACGTTTCTCGTTGGGCACCAGGCCATCCCTCAACTCATCGGGAAGATTGTCAAAATCTGTTATGAAGGAGGTGTATTTTTTCCTTGCTGCAACCTTAAGGATAAGCAGGCCGCCAATTATGGCAGAGATTATTCCAACTGTTGCCGTTGTCATTCCAAGGCTCTTTGCCTCGTCCCAGCCCAATCCCTCAAAGGCCGTTCCAATGGCTGCAGCAGTGCCGTGTCCGCCATAGAAACCGGTAGGGAGCATTATGCCGAAGGCGTCGTTCAGCCCCGGCCATATAAGTTTAAGTACAAAGAAGCCGAAGAGGCCCATAATACCCCACTGCAGCAGCATACCCATCTGGGCAAAAGACCATATTGGTCCAAGTTTTTTTACCACCTGCTTGAATGGCATACTTGGCGATGAGAAGGGCAATGCCGCAAAGACCAGGGCAATAAAGACTGCCGAGTATGTGCCAAGATTGCCGGAGAGCGGAAGCCAACCCGCCCCGTTAGGGCCCAATCCAAGCCCAAGAAGGCCTGCTATAAGACTTGGCGGGATAAAGAGTTTCTGTATGATTTTAATTTTTACTCTTAAAAATTTTGCTATGAGAATGAGGATAGAAATTATTCCAAAGTCCGTAAAGAGCGACCAAGGAGTAAAGGTGGAAAGATCAAACATTCTTATCTGTTTTTATTAATTGACTAATCCACCAAAGTTATGAAAATATCTTGTAAATTTGAAATTATTTTGTTCCGTACAATATGAGAAAAAGACTCTGCATAGCGCTTTTAGCACTTGTTTTCGCAACGGAGGCCAGCGCATTGCCGCCTGCGGGGAAGAGTTCCAAGCCAGACTCTTCCAGGGTTCTTATGCGCTATACCGTAGAGGGGAGCGACACCACCTACTGGGACCAGCTCAACACCCTGGTAGTACCTTACAGACCCAACTACAAGAGGGGAAGCAAAGAGTGGCGACAATACCGCAGGCTGGTCTACAACTTCCGCAAAGTCTATCCCTATGCGCTCAAATGCAAAGAGATTATTGCAGATGCAGACAGCACTTTGGCAAACTCCAATTTCAACAAAAGGGAAAGGGCAAAATATATAAAGTCTTACGAAAAGCGGCTCTTCAAGGAGTTTGAGACACCCTTGCGCAGGCTCACCTTCTCACAAGGGAGGCTGCTGCTAAAGCTAATAGATAGAGAGGTGGGGCTCAGCTCCTACTACCTTATAAAAAACTACAAGGGAGGCGCAGCTGCCGGCTTCTGGCAATTTATTGCAAAACTCTTTGAATCGGACCTTAAGAAACAATACGACCGCTTTGGAGAGGATAGGGAGACAGAGTACCTTGTAATGCTTTGGCAAGAGGGGGCCTTTGACGCGCTCTACTACTCCCTCTACTACCAGTGATGAGATGTGAGCACGCCATTGCGCAACTGCAGATAATTTCTGCTCTTTATCCAGTCGCCCAAAATATGCAATACTCCTCCCGATTGCAGACTATACTCTACCTCTGCGTGGAAATGCCCGAAGATAAAGTGGTCCATACGCTCGCCCTGCGGAAGCGCCTGCTGATACTCCTCTGCAAATCTTGTAATTAGAGCATCCTTGCCACGGAATTCGTAGGGCCGATTCTTTACCAGCCTATTGTGCCTGCTCCACCAGTTGCCAAAGAGAAACGCCCACCTTGGATGAATGCCGCTGAAGAGCCATTGCAAAAAGGAGCACTTGAAGACCCTGTTCATCAATTTATACATATGGTCTCCCCTTCCTAGGCCATCTCCGTGTCCCATACAGATTCGCACTCCATCCAGAGTAACGGAGTAGGGCTGCTTAAGAATCTTAACCCCCACCTCCTGCTGCAGAAAGGAGTAGGTCCAGATATCGTGATTGCCGTTAAAGAAAAAGAGCTCCACACCCCTGTCCGCCAGAGAGGCTAAAGCGCCCAGTGTTCTGGTATAGCCGCGCGGAATTACATTCTTATACTCGTACCAGAAATCAAATATATCCCCAAGCAGATAGAGAGCCTTGGTATCTGAAGGGAGAGAGTTCAGAAAATCCACAAATGCGCGCTCACGCCCGGCAGGGTCTGCATAATCCAGCCCAAGGTGCACATCTGCAACAAAATAGTAGCCTCCCCCCTCCATCTTTTACAGGATATTAAAAATAATGCAAGCAACTCCAACAATGGCACAATAGAGGGCAAAATAGTGCAATTTGCAGCGCCTTACAACTGCCAGCATAAATTTGCAAGCCAGGCATCCCGATATGAAGGCTGCAAGAAAGCCCAAGAGCAGAGGCATTGCGCCAATGTCATTCAGGCCGCTCTCCATCAACTCCTTACAATCCAATATTGCCTCTCCCAAGATTACCGGAATAACCATAAGGAATGAGAATTGCGCCAATTTGGACTTGTCACACCCAAGCAGCAGACCGGTTCCTATTGTAGAGCCGGACCTAGAGAGCCCAGGCAGCATAGCGCAAGCCTGCGCAATTCCAATCACAAATGCCCTCCAAGGAGAGATTTGCCTCTCTCGGGCAGGTTTGTAGAGCGCAGCAAAGAGAAGCAGGGTTGCCGTAACCAGCAGGCAGCACCCCACCAGCAGCAGATTATCTGTAACCAGCGCCTCTATCTCATCTTTGAAGAGAAAACCCACAACCGCCGCAGGAATCATTGAGACAATTATATTTAGCACATATCTGTGCTCCTGGCTCAATCGGGAAGAGGGCATTTTGAAAAAACCCTTTGCAATCCAGGCAACCTCCTTCCAAAGCACCACAAGGGTAGAGAGCACGGTTGCAATATGCACCACAATATCAAAGGTGAGACCTCCGGAAGCCTCCGCATCCACTCCAAGCAGGGCTCTTCCAATTGCAAGATGACCGCTGCTGCTAACCGGCAGGTACTCTGTAAGACCCTGCACAAAACCAATTATTATTGCTTCCAGTTCAGACATAAGACTAAAATGTTTTTCCCGATTATCTCCTCTTGAAGACCTTCATTATTGCCACAATCTCCAGCACAATTCCCGCTATCACCACCACAGGAGCAACCACCACCCTGCGGATACTGAATATCTCCGGGTTAAATTCCTGCGGATTCTCCGCCCTGCCGCCAGTCATAAGAATATAACCCAGCACCATAACAAGAAAACCTGCAAGCACCAGAGTAAAATTTCTCTTGGAGATGGCAAAGCCACCATCCGGTCTCTCAACTCTATTCGATTCCGCCATAATTAAATGTATAGTTCTTTAATATTCAACGACAATATTCTGTTTACAACAAAAAATGTGCAAAAGAGGCAGATTACTATTCCCAAAAGCACAACTCCTCCAAGAAGAAGTATCAGGAGCCTCATATCCATAATCATCATAATCTGCTGAAACTCATCCTTTACAAAATAGAGCAGCCCTAAAATGAGGATAGAGGCCAACAATCCTGCAATAAAGCCCTGAAAGAGCGCCTTTATTAGGAACGGGGCTCTGATGAATGCCCTGGTTGCGCCAACAAGACGCATTGTATAGATTGAGAATCTCTTAGAGTAGAGATTAAGACGCACGGTATTGTTTATCAAGATGAAAGATATGAAGAGAAGGAGCCCTATAAAGAGCACAAAGACCATTCCTATCTTCTCCAGATTACTGTTAAGCAGGTCTATTACAGAATTCTCATAAACCACATCTTGCACCTTGCCCGTAGCAAGGAGAGAATCTCTGAAAGCCGGAAGACTGTCTGTAGAGAAGTAATCTGCATTAAGGGTTATATCTATGGATACCGGCACAGGATTGGACTCAAAGACCTTGAGAAAATCCTCTCCAAGCAGCTCCTTCATCTGTTCCGTGCCCTCCTCCTTGGAGACATAATCTGCTGTACGCACGCTTGAGAGGCTCTTCAGCCTCTTGGCAAACTCCTGCGCCTGCTCATCCGCAAGGTCATCACGCATTACCGCCGTAATCTTGAAATTCTCCTTGAAATATCTTGATACAGATGCCGCATTGGCCGCTATAAGGGCAAAGAGACCTGCACGAAAGAGCACCAAACCTATGC
>SFUD01000022.1 GCA_004561775.1 bacterium
TCGCCGTTGTCTATCTTGGCGCCAAGACCAGGAGTCTCGCTGTGCGAAAGCACGGAGATATCCTGAATTGTGCCATCGGGAAGGAAGCCAACCATAATCTTTACAGGGCCGCCAAAGCCGGTTGCAACAGATTCAATTGCATAGCCAACCGCGCTGCCACCCATCTTTGCAGGGTAAACTTTGCAGCCAAGGCTCTCAAAGGCCTCGTCGTTAGGCACATTGTCAAATGCAGGCACAACTTTGCTTATGGCATTGCTCTTGATTGCCGCATTTACCTTATCTATAGAATCTTTAGTGAGTGCGTAAAGGCCTCCTACAAGCGCAGAAGAGACAAGGCATACAGCTGCCAGCACCACTACCATATTTTTAAAAGAAGATTTTATAGCCATTATTTTACCCTCCCGAATCTTTTTGGTAAACAATACATATTAATAAGAGGAACAGTGGCGTTCATAATCAGAATTGCAAATGAGACGCCCTCCGGGTAAGAACCAAACTGACGGATAAGTACAGTGAGTATTCCGATACCTACGCCAAAGATTATCATACCCTTGGTACTCATAGGAGAGGTTACATAGTCTGTGGCCATAAAGATTGCTCCCAACATTACACCACCTGTGCAGAGGTTGAAGATAGGGTCTGTGAACTGTGCAGGGTTGCAGAGCCAGAGAATACCGGAGAAGAGAGCAACGGTAACAAGAATGGTTACAGGTATGGTAGGTTTGATGACCTTTCTTATGAGCAACCAGGCAAAGCCAAGCAGAAGTGCCACTACAGAGATCTCACCTGCAGAACCGCCGGCTCTTGCAAAGAGAAGCTGACCGGTAGAGAGGTTAGGGTTGGCAGCAATTATCTCCTGAACGGTCTTGCCGCTCATAAGGCCCTCTTTAATGAGTCCAAGAGGAGTTGCACCTGTGAAGGCATCAACCTCACCGCCCCAAGGAGCAGGCGCTGTCCAGCTTGCCATAATTGCAGGGAATGAGACCAGAAGGAAGACACGACCTACAAGCGCAGGGTTAAAGAGATTCTGTCCAAGTCCGCCAAAGGTCATCTTAGCAATGCCTATTGCAACAATAGAACCTATTACAATCACCCACCAAGGAGCGGCTGCAGGAAGGTTGAGGGCAAGCAGAAGACCTGTAACGGCTGCTGAACAATCGCAAATTGTTATCTTGCTTTTGAGCAGAAATTTCTCAATCAGATACTCCACCAAGATGCAGGAGAGAACGCCTACAACTACAAGCTTTATGGCAGAGAGGCCATAAAACCAAATTGAAACTGCTGTTACGGGAAGAAGCGCAATAAGCACATCTCTCATAAGTTTTGCAGTTGTATCCTTTCCGTGAATATGTGGAGAAGGGGAAACAAGCAGTTTTTCCATTATTTATAAAATTTTAATTATTCCCAGATTAGTTAACTATTTTTTAGCTGCACGCGCTCTGATAATACCCATAACACGCTGCTTAGAGAGTCTGATTGTATCCAGAAGCGGAATATATGCAGGACAGCTGTAAGAGCAGCAGCCGCACTCTATACAATCATATACAAAGTGCGCCTCAAGGTCATCCATTCTGCCGGCTCTGCCAAGTTTGTTAAGCAGATAAGGCTCAAGACCCATAGGGCAGGCAGAGACACACTTGCCGCAACGGATACAGTTGCTCTCCTCTTTTCTCTTTGTCTGCTCTGCAGTAAGATAGAGAATAGATGAGGTTCCCTTAAGGGTAGGCGCATCCAGATTGGCCATAGCCTTGCCCATCATAGGACCGCCGCTGATTACCTTAGCAGCATCCTCAGGAACACCGCCGCAGGCAGCCATAATCTCGCTCATAGGAGTACCTACTCTGTGCCTGAAATTCTTCTGGGCAGAGCTGCAGTCTCCTGTAACGGTCATAATGCCCTCAAAGAGAGGTTTGTTCTTCTGAACAGCCTCATAAACAGCAAAAGCAGTTCCAACATTCTGCACAACAGAACCGGTATCTATCGGGAGTCCCTTGGAAGGAACCTCTCTGCCGGTAACAGCCTTGATAAGCTGCTTCTCACCGCCCTGAGGATATTTCTTCTTTAAGGTAACAACCTCAATACCTGCATATTTTGGAGCAATTGCGCTCAACTTCTTTATAGCTTCAGGCTTGTTCTCCTCAATCCCGATAAAGCCTTTGGTTACACCAAGAGCCTTCATCATAATTGCAGCGCCTATAATAACCTCCTCGCTCTTCTCTATGAGAAGCCTGTAATCCGATGTGAGGTAAGGCTCGCACTCTGCACCATTTATGATAAGGAACTCTGCCTTTTTGCCCGGAGGAGGGGAGAGTTTAACATTGGTAGGGAATGTTGCGCCTCCCAGACCAACAACTCCGCACTCTGCAATCTTGGCAACTATCTCCTTAGGTTCCAGCTTAATCTCGCTCTCTATCTTCTCCGAGCGGTCAATTGTCTCAAGCCACTCATCACCTTCAACATCAATAATCACAGCTTTGCAAGGATTGCCTGCAAGGTCTTTGATTGTATCTATTGCCTTTACTGTTCCCGATACGGAAGAGTGCACAGGAGCTGAGATGAACCCACTCGGTTTTGCAATCTGCTGACCAACCTTAACCTTGTCACCTACAGCAACAATTGGCTCTGCAGGTGCTCCAAGATGCTGCGCCATAGAGATATAGGCAACCTTTGGAATATCAAAATCGTGGATGGCCGCATCTGCTGATATCTTATTGTCATTAGGATGAACTCCACCTATTGAAAATGTCTTCATATCTTGTTATTTACACTGTTCATACTCATTTTTTCTCCTCTGCTGCAGGTGTTGCTGCAGGTGCTGCTGCTGGCTTTTCTGCAGGTGTTGCTGCAGGTGCAGGTGCCGGTGCCGCAGGTTTGGCTGCTGCCGGAGCTGCTGCTGGAGCTGCAGGCTTTGGAGGGAAGTTTAATGCAACGATTGCGCCTGTAGGGCAGACCTCAACGCATTTCTTACACATCTTGCACTTGTTGAAGTCTATGTAGGAGAGGTTGTTCTCCACTGTGATTGCGCCAAACGGACAAACCTTCTCGCACTTGGTACAGCCAATGCAGCCGACCTTGCAAGCCTTTCTGGTAACTGCGCCCTTGTCCTTGTTTACGCAACTTACATAGACTCTGCGCGATTTAGGACCCTTGTTCCTAAGCTCGATAACGCCCTTAGGACAAGCCTTTACGCAGGCGCCGCAAGAGGTACACTTCTCCTCATCCACAACAGGAAGTCCGGTCTCCGGGTTCATAGTGATTGCTCCAAATGCACAAGCTCTGGTACAATCGCCCTCTCCAAGACAACCCCACTTGCAACCGGTATCGCCGGTATAGAGGGAGGCCTTTACGGCACAGGATGAGACTCCATCATAAACATTAGTCTTGGCCCTGTTTGTGCAGCTGCCGTTACATCTTACAACAGCTACCATAGGTGCCTTCTCTTTAACCTCAAAACCAAGGGCTCCCGCAACCTTCTTCATTGTCTCATTTCCGCCTACAGGGCAGAAGAGAGAATCCAGATTCTCGGCCTTAACGGCAGCCTCGGCAAAAGCACGACATCCAGCATGTCCGCAACCGCCGCAATTTGCGCCTGGCATAATTGCAGCAACCACATCAATCCTGGGATCTTCTTGAACTTTGAATTTCTGTGCTACTATAAATAGCACTACCGCCAAAAGCAAACCCAACACAGTTAGGCTGACTACGGTAAAAATAACTACAGTACTCATTTATTAATAATTGGTTTTTGCTATTACAAAATCAAATTGGGCAGCCAATCTCTTCCTTAATAGGTAGATGACAACAAAATAACCCCCTACCGCAAGCAGCGAGATTAACCCCGTGAGCAATTCGCTCACACCCATATTAGGCAAAGTTAATAATAATATCAATAAAATGATAAGAGGAAGTACATAAGAGATAAAAACAGCCTTCAATCCCAAGGAGGCTTTAAGCACAACCTCCACGCGCTCTCCAACCTCAACCTCCACATTAGGAGTTCTTCTTACATCTATCCTCTTTATCTTTGATTCCGAAGCTGCGCAGGCCCCCTTTGCGTGACATTGCGAACAGGCGCTCTTGCCCTCTATCTCCACAACAATGGTTGAGGGGGTAATCTCCTTTACAATCCCGCTGTGCCTTATCTCTTCCGCTCTCTTTGACATACAACTATTTGATTTGTGATGTTAAATTGTATTTCAATCCATCCCATTTTGTTATAACTCCCACAACTTTTCCAACAAGTATGGGGGATTCAAAGAGAAGGGGAATGTGATTGGAATCGTCTGTTACATATAGTGTTATATAGTCTTTTCCGGAGAAGACCTCTCCCGTTACAACCATAAGGGAGAATTTGAGCACATTGAATTTGCCCACACCCTTAATCTTCTTTACCTCAGGCCCGTGGTAGATGTAGTGCAGATTGTAAATCTCCCTGTCTATCACAAAGGAGATAGGTTGCGGTTTGTCTATCTCCACCTTGCTGAAATCCAGCCCGCGCACTTTGTAGAAGAGGGAGAGAAGGTCGTATGTCTCTGCAGTGCCCTGCAGTGTGGTATCGGGAAGAGGAGTGCCTTTGCGAACAACCTTGCACTCTATGCTGTAGTCTTTATTGTTGAAGGTTATATTGTTCTCCACAAAGTATTTGCCCTCTCTGGTGTCTCGTCTGAAGGTGAGCGGTCTGCCGTCCTTCTCTCTGAAGGTGGATTCAAAGAGCTCGCGCACTTTGTAGAATCTGTCCCAGAATTTGGTGCTCTTGCCGGTTACAACAGGGTTGAAGATGCCGTTGGAGTAATTGAGGATAAGTTCTGCGCTGCCCACCTCTGTATTTACTGCGCCCCACTGATAGGTAATTGCATAGGAGAGACTCTCGCCGCCTTTGAAGGGGAGAGCCTGCAGTGTGCTGCCCTCTTGCGCTGTGCTTCCATTCTGCAGGGTGCTGCCCTTTTGCACTGTGCTGCTGTTCTGCTGTGTGCTGCTCCTTGGCAGAGTTGCCACTGCAGATGCGGGTAACAACAAAAACGCCGCAAAAAGGGTGATTGCGGGGAGAATATGACTAAGTATTGTTATCATCTCTATACAAAGATAACTTAACTTATGCTATTTTCAAAATCATATACGTTGTCCAGGGAGCCGTTGTTGAGGATAGATTCTCTTGTGGCCCCATCCTGTGAGAGTTCCGGTCCCGATATGAGTGAGGAGTCTGTGATATCTACAAATTTTACCTCAGACTTGCGGAAGCGCATCTGCACATCCTTAACCTCTCCGTTACGATGCTTGGCAATAATTATCTCTGCCAATCCGGCCTGGCTTGGGTCTTCGTCCAAACCGTAATAGTCCGGCCTGTGTATGAACATTACAATGTCCGCATCCTGCTCAATTGCTCCCGATTCGCGGAGGTCGCTCAGCTGCGGACGCTTGTTGCCGCCTCTGGTCTCCACCGCACGGCTCAACTGGGAGAGGGCAATGATTGGCACATTAAGCTCCTTGGCGGTTGCCTTAAGCGATCTGGAGATGGCTGCCACCTCCTGCTCGCGCATGCCCCTCAACTCCGACGGACCGGACATAAGCTGCAGGTAGTCTATTATTATCAGTTTGATTCCTGCAGATGCCACAAGTCTTCTGGCTTTTGAACGGAACTCGTTTATGCCCAAAGAGGGGGTGTCATCTATATATAGCGGCGCCTCTGTTAGAGCGGCAAGTCTGGTCTGCATCTGTGCCAGTTCGTACTCCTGCAACTTTCTTCCGCCCTTTATCTTCTCCGGAGCAAGACCGGTCTCGCTTATCATAAGACGCTTTACAAGCTGCTCGGAGGACATCTCTATGGAGAAAAAGGCTACCGGAACCTTGTGGTCTACCGTCATATTTCTTGCCATTGTAAGCACAAAGGCGGTTTTACCCATAGAGGGACGCGCCGCAATGATTATCAGGTCCGATGCCTGCCATCCAAGAGTCACCGTATCTATGCCCGTGTAACCGCTGGGCACACCGCTAAGGCCATCCGTTCTGTTCTGGTTGGCCATTATGTTCTCTATGGTGTCTGTGATTACCTCGCGCACAGAGCGTGTCTCTCTGCGCATATTGCGGTCTGCAAGGTTGAAGATGCTCTGCTGGGTGTTGTCCAGAAGGTCATCTACCGGCATGGAATCGTCAAAGGAGTTCTTCTGTACCTGATAACTTATATTGATGAGCTCTCTCTGAATATATTTCTGGACAAGAATCTTGGCGTGGTAATCCAGATGGGCGGCGGCGCCTATGCGCATGCTCAGCTGGCTCAGGTAATATGGTCCTCCGCATATCTCAAGATCGTTAACCTTCTTGAGCTCCTCAGTTACGGTAAAGATATCTATTGGCCTGTGAGAGGAGGCAAGAGTGCAGATTGCCTGGAATATCTTTCTGTTGGCCTCGTTGTAGAAACACTCCGGGGTGAGAACATCCATTACCTCCGTTATGGCGTTGGGCTCCAGAAGCAGCGCGCCAAGCACTGCCTCCTCAATTTCAGTTGCCTGTGGTGGTTTCTTCCCCGACTCCAGTCCAATTATCTCCAAATTGGTATTCTTGGATGCAGTGGAGGATTTTTTCTTTCCGGTATTGTTAGCCATGGCGGTCCGGGGTGTGTATGAAAGAGGAGAAGAGGATTACTCCTCCTCCTCAAATTTATTGCTTACAAGTATTCTGCCGCAATATTCGCAGACAATAATCTTCTTGCTTGCCTGAATATCCAGCTGGCGCTGTGGCGGAATCTTGTTGAAGCATCCTCCGCAGGCATCTCTCTGTACCGTTACAACAGCAAGTTTGTTTCTTGCATTGTTTCTAACCTTCTCGTATGCGTGCAGAAGTCTGGCATCTATCTTCTCCTTAATGGCTGAGGACTCCAAAAGAAGCTGCTCCTCATCCTTCTGGGTCTCATTAACAATGGTCTCCAGTTCGTTCTTCTTGTTTACCAAATCCTCCTCTCTGCCGGCAAGAGCATTGTTTGTCTCCTCCAGCGCGCTCTTCTTCTCTGCCAGAAGTTTGGTGCTGTCATTTATCCTCTTCTCGGAGAGTTGACAATCAAGCTCCTGATACTCAATCTCTTTAGAGAGTGAGTCATACTCGCGGTTGTTCTTTACATTATTTCTCTGCTCCTCATATTTTGCAATGAGGGTCTTGCTGTTAACAATATCCAGCTTCTTCTGTGAGATGAACGCTTCAATCTCCTTTATCTCCTTGGAGAGATTGGCTATTCTGGTCTTAAGGCCAAGAATGTCATCCTCAAGGTCCTGAACCTCCAGAGGAAGTTCTCCTCTCAAAAGTTGTATATTATCTATTTTGCTATCTGTCTTCTGGAGTTTGTAGAGAAGACGGAGCTTCTCCTCAATACTCATATCCGAATCAAGGTTCTTGACATTCTGCAATGAGGCAAATGTCTCTCCCTCAACTACAATAGGCATAACGGCCTTCTGTTTCTTTACTGTTGCCATATCTAATAAAAATATACCGGATTTTTACTCTCTTTTCCAATTAAGAGTGCAAAGTTATGAAAATTTTCCCAAACAATATTTGCAAATAGTTCAACTATTCCATATTCGCTTGCAAAATGGCCTATGTCCATAATTGTAAGGTTGTTGTCGGGATAAAAGAAATGATAGCTTATATCTCCTGTAATATAGACCTGCGCACCTGCCGCTGCGGCATTGCCAATGAAATCTTTGCCGCTTCCTCCGCATACTGCCACTCGGGAAACCGTTGCTGATGCGGGCTTGGAGCAGAGCGCATATTGCAGCCCGAAGCGCTCCTTCACCAGTGCTGCAAACTCCTCAAAGGGGAGCGGGGCAGGCAGATTCCCTACCATCCCGAATCCCTCCGGGGTAAGCGTTGTTGCCTCCTGCAGGGAGAGCTTCTGCGCCATAAGGGCGCTTACTCCTCCCGATGCCTTGTCCATATTGGTGTGGGCGGAGTAGATGATTATGTTGTGGCGGATTGCCTTGGCCACAATGCGGCCTGTGGCGCTCTCCGGAGTTATGCGTTTGAGCCCCTTGAAGATGAGCGGGTGATGTGTTATTATTATGTTGCAGTTGCAGCGGATTGCCTCATCCAGCACCTCTTCTGTGCAGTCAAGCGCTATGAGTCCCTTTGTTACAAGGGCGTTGGGGTCTCCTACAGAGAAGCCGCAGTTGTCCCAGCTCTCCTGTGTCTGCAGGGGAGCAAAGCGCTCTATGGGCTCTACAAGTCTGTATGCCGGTATGCCTCTCTCTTCCATTATTCCTCCCTCCTTGTTGCCTCTGCAGACTCCTTATATTCCTGACTTATTTGCATCAGTTTGTTCTTTATGGCATTAAGTCTGGCTAT
>SFUD01000023.1 GCA_004561775.1 bacterium
GGCGTAATATTCCTCTACTACATAATTGCCACTCTGCTTCCTATAGATAAGATAATAGGAAAAATCTATCCCTTTATGGGAGCCGCCCTTATCTTTATGGCCCTCTCTGTTGGTATAGCTATGGTTATCAAGGGAGCTTCTGGAGGAGTCTCTATGATAGAACTTACCCCGGAGACTATGCATAATTATAAGAGCAATCCATCTCTCTACCCACTCTTCCCAATGCTCTTTGTGGTTATCTCGTGCGGGGCAATATCGGGATTCCACGCAACACAATCCCCACTTATGGCTCGCTGCATAAAGAATGAGGCGCACGGCAGAAGAGTCTTCTTTGGCGCAATGATCACAGAGGGCATAGTTGCCTGCATCTGGGCAGCTGCAGCTATGGCATATTTTAATGGTCCCGAAGGGCTTAATGTTGCAATGAATGGCTCTATGAACCCTGCCGACATTGTTACTGCAATATGCAACACATGGCTTGGCAAGGTTGGAGCAGTGATTGCAATAATTGGCGTGGTGGTATGCCCCATAACCAGTGGCGACACAGCCTTCAGAAGTCTAAGACTTATTGTGGCAGAGAGATTTAACATTTCTCAAAAGAGAATTGCAAAACGCATACTTGTCTCTCTTCCAATCTTTGCCGTAGGTTACCTGCTTTGCAAACTGGATTTTCAGATAATATGGACATACGTTGGCATAGGAAACCAGTGCCTTGCCGCCATTACACTGTGGACCATCTCCACATACCTTGCAAAGGCGGGCAAGCCTCACTGGATAACCTCAATACCTGCAACACTCCTTACATTTGTCTGCATCTCCTACTTTATCGTAGCGCCTAATCCTAATGGAGGATTGCAGCTGGACTATACAGCAGGCATTGTCTCCGGTGCCGCAGATGCAATTGTGATATTTGCACTCTTTTCATATCACTTCCGCAAGAGTTGCAAAAGCCTGCAATAGAACAGGTTACTCCAAGAGGGTGTAGGCCTTTGTATTCTTTAAACCGCTTCCAAGACTCTGGTAGGATTCCACTATATCTCCTGTAAGGATTACAGCGGCGCCTACAAGTTCCGGATGCGAGACAAGATTAAGGTCTTCTCTAATCTGGGATTTGGATGGCAGTTCTACAGCCATTAGCCGTTCTGAGTTAAAATCGGAGCGGCTATCTCCTATTATGATATATGTATCTGAGGAGAATGGCGGCCCAACTCTTATAGAGTTTGCTGTGGCATCTGTACCAACAATGTATCCGAATACCATAACCCCCTTCTCCCCTACTGCAGCCTTGGCCTCTGCAACACTTAGCGTACCCTGCGGAAGAGAGATTCCAATATTGTAATCCTTGTTGTTCCAATATCGCGTGGTATCCAATCCTATTCTAATGAAAGAGGAGATATCCTTATGCAGCGGAGAATAACTTAGATTAAGTGTAAGCATTTGTTTCTCAACTATTTCTCTACGCAAAAGCAGCGTATCCTCTCCATTGGACTTAGTATAGAGCACATCTATTGTACCTGGCATAAAATAGGCATAACGCCTCTCGTTATAGGCATAGAAGAGCACCTTGGAATTATTGTCGCGCAGGGTGATGCCGCTCCCCGGAAAGCGATTTCTGAAACTCTCTGCAAAAGTAAATTTTATGCCGCTGTTCATCTGCTTGCAGTTGAAGAGAATAAGCGTATCTGCAGCAGAGTCTATCATAATCTGCTTTATATCACCAAAGCAGGGATTGCTGAATGAGGGCTCCAGATTTGTTGTAGAGAGCAACGAGAGCCTATACTCGCCATAATCTACCGTAAGACTCTTAGGCCTCTGCCCATAGAGACCCTCATAATAGACTCTTCCCGATGATGAGACAACCGAGAGATAGAAACTGTTGGTGTCCGGCGCCTCATCCACCCCCTTTGCAACAACCTCCCCTTGCGGAAAATCCAGATAAAACGAAAGTTTGCCCTTCTGCATTTCATCTACCGAAAGGCTTTGGCAGGATAGCTCCAACAACCCCGCCAGCACAATAATCAAACGCTTCATAATTAGAGTATTACCTTTTACGACAATACCCTGCCCCAGAATGTAAAGATAGTGCAGATGGGAATAATCGGGAACTGTTTACTACAAAAGAATTATTGCTCTTTTACAATCCTTATTCTTGCATATTTAAGCAGCAGTTTCTTCTCTCCACAAGAGTCAAAGAGCACAATTGCCCTCTTCTCCACACCACTTCCCTCCATAGAGAGAATCCTTCCCTCTCCAAAACGCTCGTGCTCTATACGCATCCCCTCCTTGAAGAGCAGCGGGGAGTCTGCAATAAAATTGGCCTTTGGAGCCGCTGCCTGCTGCTGCAAACCGCCGCTCTGTCTTATGGAAGCACCCGGACGGAGAGAACCGCTCTGCCTGAGAGAACCGCTCTGGTTGAAAGAACCACTCTGCCTGAGAGAACCGCCCTGGCTGAAAGAACCACCCTGCCTGAAAGAAGCGCTCTGGCTGAAAGAACCACCCTGCCTAAAAGGCGAACCCCCACGAAGAGAGGCTCCCTGCAATGCTCCGGGGCCATACTCCCTCTCTATAGGGTTAAGGAGATATCTCTCACCTATCTCTTTTATAAAGCGGCTTGGCGGATTGCTCACTCTGCTGCCAAATTTCATTCTGCTTGCGGCATAGGAGAGTTTCAGCACTCTTCCCGCCCTGGTCATTGCCACATAAAAGACGCGGCGCTCCTCCTCAAGTTCGCTCTCCGGCGAGAGGGAGGAGACTGCAGGAATCATACCCTCCTCCATACCTGCAACTATTACATAAGGGAACTCCAAACCTTTGGAGGTGTGCACAGTCATAAGAGAGACTTTATTGTTGTCATCGCCCGCCTCCTTTGTATCGGAGTCGCTTATAAGCGCAACCTTCTGAAGATAGAGGTCCAGCGTAAGCAATTGCGGAAGCTGCTCCTCCATTGGCTCAAGCCCCTCCTCCATAGCCTCGCCCTGCAGTTGCTCCTCTCCCTCCTCAACAAACTCCTCTATACTGTTAAAGAGCTCCTCCACATTCTCAAGTTTAGCCTGCTCCTCCAGACTCTTATCGCTCTTCATAGAGTTGCGAATGCCAAATTTCATATCCGCTGCCACCGCCATACGGAAGGCATCAAGAGAGGAGAGCTGCTCTCTAAGTTCCATTATTCCCGATACAAAGGCGCGCAGTTTTTCAATCACGGAATCCTTAAGCCCAAACTCCTCATAACCCGGCTCATTAATCAGCTCCACCGCAGCCTTCTCCTTTGCCGCGCTCCAAGCGCGCACCCTCTGCAGCGTTGTATCGCCTATGCCCCTGGCAGGAAAGTTTACAATGCGATAGAATGCCTCATCATCCTGCGGATTCACAATTAGCCTAAGGTATGCCAACATATCCTTTACCTCCGCCCTCTCATAGAAGGAGTGCCCCTGATAAATCCTGTAAGGTATATTTCTGCGCCGCAGCGCCTCCTCTATTATTCGGCTCTGCGCATTTGTTCTGTAGAGCACCGCAACATCGCTGAATCTGGCGTTCCTGCTTCTAACCATATCGGAGATGGAGTTGGCAATCATCACCCCCTCCTCCTGGTCTGTTACGGCTTTAAGCAGCTCTATCTTCTCTCCCTCCTCTCCTCTGGAGAAGCAGGCCTTTTGAAATTGCGCCTTGTTGTTGTTTATAAGGGAGTTAGCTGCCTCAACTATAACCTTGGTGCTGCGGTAGTTCTGGTCCAGCTTATACTCTGCGGCATCGGGAAAATCCTTCTTGAAATTTAGGATATTCTCTATTCTTGCGCCGCGGAAGGCATATATGCTCTGCGCATCATCTCCTACCACGGTAATATTTCTGTGCCCGGAAGAGAGCTTGCGCACTATGAGGTACTGAGACATATTGGTATCCTGGAACTCATCCACAAGTATATATCTGAAGCGGCTGCGTATGCGCTCAAGCGCATCGGGAAAATCCCTGAAGAGAATGTTTGTGTAGAGGAGCAGGTCGTCAAAGTCCATTACGCCTGTCATTTTGCAGCGCTTCCAGTAGAGCTGGTATATATCCACTATGCGGGGCCTCTTGGAGATGAGGTCCTCCTGCTGCAGCACTCCGTTGGAGAGGTATGCCTTTGGGGTTACAAGGTTGTTCTTGGCGTGGGAGATGCGCTTCTGCACCTCCTGCGGCTTATATATCTTGTCATCCAGCTGCAGCTCTTTTATGCAGCTCTTTATTACATTGCGGCTATCTGTGGTATCGTGTATTGTAAAATTCTTGGGGAAGCCAAGCAGCTCTGCCTCATCTCTCAGAAACCTTGCAAATATGGAGTGAAAAGTGCCCATCCAGAGCCACCTTGCCCTGGCCTGGCCCACAGAGAGGGCTATTCTCTCCTTCATCTCCGCCGCTGCCTTATTTGTAAAAGTAAGCGCCAGTATCTCCCTTGGCGCCGCACCGTTTTCTATAATATTGGCAATCTTGCAGGTAAGGACTCTTGTTTTTCCCGATCCCGCACCCGCTATTATTAAAGAGGGCCCCTCTATGCCTCTTACAGCCGCCTCCTGTGCGCTGTTCAACCCTTCAAAAATACTCTTCATAATTCTGCAAATATAGCAGGTAATTACAGATTAATGCTTAATTTTGCACAAATTATTTTTAAGGATAATGCTACAACATATTCGACTTAACAGAGGACTGGACATTCCTTTAAAAGGAGTGGCAGTTGCAACTGTAAGCAAGACCGTTACACCGGATACCATTGCCCTGAAGCCTACAGACTTCAAGGCTCTTGTTCCTAAACTTCTTGTTAAGGAGGGAGAGGCTGTAAAGGCCGGAACTCTGCTCTTTTGCGACAAGAAACGTCCGGAGATAGGTTTTGCCAGCCCTTGCAGCGGCACCGTTGAGGCCATTGTAAGAGGTGACAGGCGCAAATTATTGGAGGTTCGCATAAAGGCGGACAAGACAACCGATTACATCCATTTTCAAATTCCTGATATCAAGGCAATTTCCAAAGAGGATGTGATTAGACTATTACTGGAGAGCGGCCTTTGGCCGGTTATCAAGCAGAGACCGTTTGGAATTGTTGCATCCCCTAAAGATGAGCCAAAGGCCATCTTTATCTCCGGATTCAACAGCGCTCCACTTGCGGCAGATCTCAATTTTATCTTAAAAGATGAGGCAGATTATCTTCAGGTGGCTGTAGATATGCTCACAAAACTCACTAAGGGCAGTGTGCACATTGGTCTCTCCAATGAAGACTACGCAGCATCTCCTCTCTACAAAATAAAGGGAGCGCAGCTGCACATCTTCGATGGTCCGCACCCTGCAGGCAATGTGGGTATCCAGATTGCAAATGTCTCCCCTATCAAGAAGGGAGAGATTGTCTGGACAGTGGATGCGGTAAATCTTGCCGCTATAGGCAAACTCTTCAAGAAGGGCGTAGTTGATATGAGCAGGCTTGTTGCGGTTGCAGGTCCACGCGTGGAGAAGCCTTGTTATGTGAAGGCCCTCCCTGGTGTTGCAATAAAGGAGTTCCTTCCATTTATTATGGAGGGAGAGGCAGAGATATATGGCCAGAAGGTTGCCAACCGTATAATAAGCGGAGATGTGCTCTCTGGCACAAAGGTCTCTCAAGAGGGCTTCCTTGGCTACTATGATACGCTTGTCTCCGTTATTTCAGAGGGCAACTACTGCGAGACCTTCGGATGGGCAAAACTATTCAGGCCTAAGAAGTTCAGTCTTTCACGCTCGTACTTCTCCTGGCTTACCCCATCCAAGCGCTACAATGCCGATGCCAACCTTAACGGCGGCGTAAGGGCATTTGTAGTTACCGGTCTCTACGAGAAGGTTCTCCCTATGGATATCTACCCTGTTTTCCTGCTAAAGGCTATTCTTGCAGAGAATATAGAGGAGATGGAGAGACTTGGCATCTTTGAGGTTGTGGAGGAGGACCTTGCGCTTTGCGAGTATGTCTGCCCATCCAAGATAGATGTTCAGGAGATTGTTGCTAAAGGTATTGATATTATGATTAAAGATATGGAATAGGAGGTTTGATATGAATTTGTTAAAGTTTACACAAAAGATTAAACCTTCTTTTGAGAAAGGTGGGAAGTTTGGATGGCTCCACTCAACCTTTGATGCCTTTGAGTCATTTCTCTTTGTTCCTGCTACGGTTACAAAGAGCGGTGCGCACATAAGGGACTGTATGGACCTCAAACGAGTTATGAGCGTTGTGATTGTGGCTCTTATGCCTGCAATGCTCTTTGGTATGTGGAATGTTGGAGACCAGCACGCCCTGGCATTCGGGCTTACTGATATGGGCTTCTGGGGAAAATTCTGGTATGGTTTTCTCCGCGTACTGCCTCTTATCATTGTCTCCTATGTTGTGGGCCTTGGCATAGAGTTCACCTCTGCCCAGCTTAGAGGCCACGAGGTTAATGAGGGTTATCTGGTTTCAGGTATGCTCATCCCTATGATTATGCCGGTAGATGTACCTCTCTGGATTCTTGCAGTTGGAGTTGCATTTGCTGTAATTATCGGGAAGGAGGTATTTGGCGGAACAGGTATGAATATCTGGAATCCTGCGCTGCTGGCGCGTGCCTTTGTCTTCTTTGCATATCCTTCGCATATCTCTGGCGACAAGGTCTGGATCTCCGGCCTTACAGATAATGCCTCTGCAGTGGTTGACGGTTTCTCCGGCGCAACTCCGCTTGCTCAGGCAACCTCCAATATTGCCACTCCGGACTTTTTGCAGATGTTTATTGGAAATATTCCGGGCTCTATTGGTGAGACCTCCACTATTGCCATTCTGCTTGGCGCAGTGCTGCTTATCTGGACAGGTGTTGCAAGCTGGAAGATAATGGTTTCCTGTGTGGCAGGAGCTCTCTTTGTTGGACTAATTGCCAACTCGCTTGCTCCGGAGGGAAGTTATGCGGCTTACCCTGTTTGGAACCACCTGGTTATGGGAGGCTTTGCATTTGGAGCGGTCTTTATGGCTACAGACCCTGTTACATCTGCTCAGACAGAGTGCGGAAAATGGATTTACGGTTTCTTTGTAGGCGCATTGGCAATAATCATAAGACTCTTCAACCCTGGTTATGCAGAGGGTATGATGCTTGCCATTCTCTTTATGAATACCGCTGCTCCTCTTATTGACCACTATGTTGTAGAGGCTAATATCAAGAGAAGAATGAAACCTGCTAAAAAATAGAGGCTGAGGATTATGGATACAAATAAGAATTTATATACGGTAGTATATGCAACATTGCTGGTAGTGATTGTTGCAGCTCTCCTTGCCTTTGTTGCAGCCTCTCTTAAGAGCAGACAGCAGAAGAATATAGACATGGAGAAGCAGACAAGCTTCCTTAAGGCTGTGGGCCTTGGCGCTGATGCGCAGAGCGCTCCGGATAAGGTTGCTTATATTCAGAATGAGTTTGCCAAATATATTGTTGAGTCCTTTACTGTAGATGCTTCAGGCAAAGTCTCAGATGTTGTAAAGGGTTCTGCAGAGGAGCCTGAGGCTATTGTTAACAGCCCTGCCTTCCGCGTTAACCTTAAGGAGCAGTACGACCTCCTTAAAAAGAGCAGCGGCGCAGAGGCTCAGTCAAGCCTCTCCCTCAAACTCCCTGTCTTTAAATGCGCCTTGGACAATGAGACAGTATATCTCTTCTCTTGCTACGGCGCAGGTCTTTGGGGGCCTATTTGGGGATATATTGCACTTAAGGATGATTTCAACACTGTCTATGGCGCCGCTTTTGACCACAAGAGCGAGACTCCGGGACTTGGTGCTGAGATTGCAACAGAGTGGTTCCAGAACAACTTTAAGGGAAAGAGCATCTTTGAGGGCGACGAGTTTGTCTCTGTAAGTGTTATGAAGGGTGGCGCAACCCCAGGCAACAACCACCAGGTTGATGCAGTAACAGGCGGTACAATTACCAGCAAGGCTCTTGACGAGACTATGAAGAGCTGGCTTGGCGCATACCTTCCATACATAAAGGAGGCTAAGAAGAGTTGCAAGCAATTGGAGGAGGAGGTTCCTTTCGCGGTGCTGAACCCTGCTGTTGCAGATAGCTTATCATTAAACAAATAGTTACGGCAATGGATAAAAAGATATTTACCAATCCCTTTTTCAGCAATAACCCTGTAACCGTATTGGTGCTGGGTATATGTTCGGCTCTTGCCGTAACAGTAAAGCTTGAGTCTGCCATTGTTATGGCCCTCTCCGTTACCATTGTGACAGGTATCTCAAGTATGTTGGTTTCAATCATCAGAAACACTATTCCAAACAGAATCAGAATCATTGTGCAGCTTGTTGTTGT
>SFUD01000024.1 GCA_004561775.1 bacterium
CTTATGACAGAAGTGCACAAAAACAGGGGAAATTCCACAAAAGAAAAGGAAAAATCCCGGGCACTTTGCTGAAAAAGATCTGTTTGCAGGGGAATGCCCCGTTTTTCTCCTGCTTTCGGCTGCATTTCCTTTCGAATAAACGCTTTATCTTTGGAGCATAGTGACGCAAAGTGCTGTCAATCAGATGTGCAGGAGGGCGCAAATTCTCTTAACAGATATGCATTAAGAGGTGTCTCCTCTGCAAAAGAGGATGTTCATAAGGCAATAGCCAATGTGGACAAAGGGCTTTTTCCCAAGGCCTTTTGCAAGATTGTTCCCGATTTCCTTGCAAATGACCCGGACTATTGTGTTGTAATGCACGCAGATGGTGCGGGCACAAAATCCTCGCTTGCATATGCATACTGGCGCGAAACGGGAGATCTAAGCGTTTGGGACGGCATTGCTCAGGATGCGATAGTGATGAATACGGACGACCTTCTCTGCGTAGGCATTACCGATAATATTATGCTAAGTTCTACCATAGGCAGAAACAAGAGGCTGGTGCCCGGCGAAGTAATTGCAAGGCTCATCTCCGCTTCTGAGAACTTTGCGGCAACTATGAAGGAGTTTGGTGTGGACCTGGTGCTTACAGGTGGCGAGACAGCCGATGTGGGAGATCTGGTTCGCACAATTATTGTGGACAGTACTGTTTGTGCAAGAGTAAAGCGTTCTGAGATAATAGACAATGCAAGTATTGTGGGAGGGGAGGTTATTGTGGCTCTTGAGTCAAGCGGACAGGCTACCTACGAGAATCTCTACAACGGAGGAATGGGCAGCAACGGACTTACCTCTGCAAGGCACGATATCTTTGCAAAATATATAGCTGAACGTTATCCGGAGACCTTCGACAACGGTATAGATTACTCTCTGGTATATAGCGGCACAAAGAGGTTGGATCAGCAGGATCCTGTTACGGGTCTTACTTTCGGGAAGCTGGTGCTCTCCCCAACAAGAACATATCTTCCTGTGGCAAAGGCCGTTTTTGCAGAGATGAGGGATAAGATACACGGTATGGTGCACTGCACCGGAGGCGCCCAGACAAAGGTGCTGCATTTTGTGGATGGCCTGAGGATAATTAAAGATAATATGTTTGAAGTGCCGCCTCTCTTTGAATATATTCATCAGGAGTCCGGCACCTCTTGGGAGGAGATGTACAGAGTCTTCAATATGGGACACCGCCTAGAGTATTATGTCCCAGAGGAGGTGGCGCAAAGGATTATAGAGATAGCTGCAAGCTTTGGAATAAGGGCAAAGGTGATAGGCAGGGTAGAGAGGCTAAGCTGCGCTGCCGCCCAGGGCGCTAATCTGCAAGGTGCAGAAATGCAGGGTGCTGCGCTTGGTGCCGCGCAGAGTGCGGATATCGGGAATAAGAGCGAACTGGCAATGAATAGGAGTGAGCTTGTGATTAAGAGCAGCAAGGGCGAGTTCCACTATTACAAGGGCACATATTAGCAGAACAATTTAACTGAATACCAATATAATAATTAAAGTATATGAAGTATTTTTCTCTTTTAGTTGCAGCGCTTCTGCTTGTTTCTTGCGGAGGTTCGGCAGAAAATGAGAGCAGTGCAAATCTCTCTCCAATAATGAAGAAGGCTTTATATGATAAAGGCTCCCTCTTTTATGCAGATTTTGAGAACTATCCTAAAGATAAATCGCAGTTGCCTATAGGTGTCTTTGATTCCGGTACAGGCGGACTTACCGTGTTGGAGAGGCTTCTGGAGTTGGACCGCTTCAACAATATTACCGGCGAGCCGGGCGCAGATGGCATTCTGGATTTTGAGGGTGAGGATTTCTCTTATCTGGCAGACCAGGCTAATATGCCATATGGCAACTACTCTTCAGAGAAGAAGGATGACTATCTTAAGGAGCTTGTAGTTAAGGATGCTCTTGCATTGCTCAGTTCCAAGTATGCGGAGAACAGCACTGAGCATCAGAATCCAAAGGGTGTGAAAAAACCAGTAAAGATTATTGTAATTGCTTGCAATACTGCTACATCTTATGGTCTGCAGGATATCTCAACCCTCTTGGAGTTGAGCGGGACAGGCGTTAAGGTAATAGGTGTGGTAAATGCCGGAGTTAATGCCTTTCTGGATTTTGTTTCAGATACGCTTAAGGAGAATGCAACCCCTGCGCCGCAGTCGGGCGAGATAGCCGTAGGTGTGCTTGCAACCGTGGGCACTATTGCATCGGGAGCATATGAGCGCACAATGGGAGAGCTTCAAAAAGAGAGGCTGGAGGCCAAGGAGGCTGCGCATACCACTGCAGGTGAGGTGCTTCTGCCTTATGCAGGCAAGATTAATGTGGTGAACTATGGCGCTGCAGGATTTGCAGAGTCTGTAGATATGGAGCCCGATTTTGTAAATCGCTCGCTTAAAGAGACAAGAGATTCGTACAGAGGTCCAAAGCTGGGCGAGGGCGAGAATGATATTAAGCCGGAGTTGCTGCCAATATACAACTTCCACTTTGGCAACTCGGATGTGCTCTATAAAAAGAGTGGCAATGAGTATACGGAGATTCAGTTGAACAGTGCTGCCAACTATGCCCGCTTCCACCTTGTCTCCCTCTTTGAGAAGTACAGGCAGAGCGGCAATACAGCAAAGATGAAGGCTGTGATTCTTGGGTGCACCCACTATCCTTTCCTGCTGGATACCCTTAAGCAGGTTATGAGCGAGTTGGCAGAGGTTAAGGTGGGCGACAACTATCTCTACAGAGATATCATTGCTCCCGATTTTACCTTCATAGACCCTGCTATCTATACTGCAATAGAGTGCTATAACTCTTTGAGGCAGGATAAGCTGCTGGCGCTTAAGACTACAGATACCAAACTGGATGCCTACATTTCTGTTCCGGCATATGGTCTGCCATTTGAGAAGATAGATAATGAAGGTAACCTCACATATGATTTCAAATATGGCAGAGA
The DNA here is from genome assembly GCA_004561775.1 of bacterium. Classification (GTDB taxonomy): domain Bacteria; phylum Bacteroidota; class Bacteroidia; order Bacteroidales; family UBA932; genus Egerieousia. The sequence continues at coordinate 2,963 of SFUD01000024.1, forward strand.
GATTGGTACAGAGGATGTTACAACACTCTTTGTGCCTTTCTCAAGAAGATATATCAATAGCGACAACCTTAAGAGAATAGAGGCGCGTCTGCCATATTCATATAAACTTATAAACGAGATTCTTAAATAGTGAAGTATTCGGCAAGGATAACCTCGGAGGAGCTGGAGAAGATGGGCTTTGTTGCCTTTGAGGGCAATGTACAGGTAATTACAGAGGTGGGGGAGGAGTTTTTTAAGGCTATAAAATACCTTAAGGAGCAGCGTGTCATTGGTTTTGATACAGAGACTAAGCCCTGCTTTATTCAAAAGATGCCTAGAAACAAGATGGCAATATTGCAGCTCTCAGGTGCGGATAGGGCATTTATCTTCAGGTTGCAGCAGATAGGTCTTCCCGATAAGTTGGCCAAACTGCTTGCCAACCCCTCTGTAAAGAAGATTGGCGCGGCTGTGCACGACGACATAAGGGGGCTTCAGGCATACAGGAGTTTTGTGCCTGCAGGATTTGTAGACCTGCAGAGACTCTCCGGGGAGTATGGAATAGAGGAGAAGAGTGTAAGGAAGATGTCTGCCATAATACTTGGCAAGAAGGTCTCCAAATCTCAGCAACTCTCCAATTGGGAGAATTCGCAACTCTCAGAGGCTCAGATAAGATATGCCGCAACAGATGCCTGGGTATGTAAGGTAATGTATGAAAAGCTTATGTCGGAGGCGGAGAACAATGGATGAGGTCTATTTGAAAAAGGGAAAGGGTGAGTCTCTAAAGAGATTCCACCCTTGGGTCTTCTCAGGGGCTGTTGAGAAGATTGTTACAGATGGTAATCTTAAGGAGGGTGATGTTGTAGAGGTTTACTCCAGCCAAAGAGAGTTTATGGGAATTGGCCACTATCAGGTTGGCTCCATTGCCGTAAGGATACTAAGTTTTACCAGATGTAAAATAGATTTTGATTTCTGGCGCAATGCGCTTATGCAGGCGCTTCTTATGCGGCGCAAACTGGGCTTGGCACCGCAGGGTGTAGATGCGCGGCATTCTGCACTTGCACAGCAGCCAGCACTTGCGCCGCAGCCGACAGGTGCTACAACTGCTTATAGATTGGTGCACGGCGAGGGGGATATGCTGCCCGGGCTGATTATAGATATTTATGACCGCACAGCGGTTATTCAGGCTCACTCTGCCGGAATGTTCCGTGCCAAAGAGGAGATTTGCAGGGCTTTGCTGGATATCTACGGTTCCTCTCTGGAGGCAGTGTATGACAAGAGTTCGGGAACCGCTCCATATAAGGCAGGACTGGACCTTAATGACGGCTACCTCTATAGGGCTGCGGACTACTCCGGAGACTCTGCCGATTCTTTTATTCTGGAGAATGGTAACAAGTTCTATGTTAACTGGGTAGAGGGGCAGAAGACAGGCTTCTTTTTGGACCAGCGCAACAACAGGGAACTTGTGAGGCGCTATGCCAAGGGCAAGAGGGTGCTCAATCTCTTCTGTTACACAGGAGGTTTCTCAATCTATGCTCTTGCCGGAGGTGCGCTCTCTGTAGATTCTGTAGATTGCTCCAAGAGGGCAATAGAGCTTGCCAATGCAAATGTTGCTCTTAATTTTCCCGATGCTGCAGGCACACACAATGTCGTTGGCACACATAATGGCATTTGTGAAGATGCAATGGATTTTTTGCGCAATGTGGAGCCCGAAAAGTACGACCTTATGATTGTGGACCCGCCGGCCTTTGCCAAGCACAGGGGCGCGTTGGATAATGCGCTCAGGGCCTATAAGCGTCTGAACGCGGCTGCAATCTCCAAGGTTGCCAAAGGAGGGCTTGTATTTACCTTCAGTTGCTCGCAGGTTGTGGATAAGAATGATTTTGCGCTGGCAGTCTTCTCTGCCGCAGCAATGTCGGGAAGAAGAGTGAAGATACTGCACAGACTTACCCAGCCGGAGGACCATCCGGTAAATATATATCACCCAGAGGGCGAGTATCTTAAGGGACTTGTGCTCTATGTGGAGTAGCTCTGGCATCCCGAGCACAAAATCGGCATTTTTGTGCGCTTTTACTCTCCAAAACCCCCATTTTTTGGCTTTTCGAGCACAAAATCGGGGTTTTTGTGTCAGAATGGGCGATTTTTCCGAGATTTTGGGCCGTTTTGACACAAAATCGGCATTTTTGTGCGCTTTTGCCAGCAGTTTCTTCCCGATGGCGCCCCGCCACGGCGCCCCGGCCAGCAACAAACCTCATTCGGCGGAGAAAAGTACTCCGGTTTGGCTAGCAATCTGGCGCACCTGGGCAGGATGAGGTTGCCGCTGAGGTGGCGGGCGTTAGAGCAGGTCTGCCTTTTTTTCTATCTGGCCATCTATGGTCTCGGCATCCTTCTTAAGCATTACACCATCGGAGAGCAGGCTTTGTACGGTATGGCGCTGGTTGGAGAGCATCATTCTGGCTGCGCGTACGGTGAGCGATTGGGCGTAATATTGAGGATAGTCTGTGGAAAGGGTGGCAAGGGCCGACTTCATCTTTGCAATATTGCTCTGAACCTCGTCAAAGAGAATAGGAAATATCTCTCTCTGAAGATCCTCCGGAAGGTCTGGCCTGCGCATTGCAGAGAGCTCCTCCAGCGAGTCGCGCTGCAGGTTAAGGAAGCCCCTGCCTATATCGCAGAGATTTATTACCCTCCTGCAAAGGAATCGGGAGAAGATGCGCGAGGTTATCTTATGAGCCCTTATCTGCCTTACAAAGAGGCTCTCTTTAAAGAGGCGGAAGAGGTAGCTTCTCTCCGAGAGCGGCAGCGAGCCATTGCTGTCGAAGTGGCGCTCCTGCGAATTTATAAGTTTGCGGTATGTGACCTTGGAGATGGTGCCATCTGCGTAGAGCTGCCTTATGAGTTGATACTCTGTGCTGTATATCTTCATACGCAGAGTTTTGAGCAGTCTCTCCTTTGAGCATCCCGATATGTCCGGCTCTTGGCCAATTTGTGGAAGAAAACTCTTGAGCCCCTCCCAGTCTGCGCCTGCAAGCGCTTCCCGATTCTTTAGCTTGTTGTAGTAATTCTCTGCCGAATCTGCCACTCTGCGCTTTATGCTGTACTCTATGAAGGCCTCCTCTGCAGGAATCTCCGTGAGGCCCAGCTTGGTCAGGAGCCACCTTATGGTGGTGGCATTGACAGTAAGTGTGAGGGTAACTATTCCTGCTGTCATAAGCAGTATCTGGGAGCGTATCTCCTCCGGAATGTTAAGTGTGTAGGAGACCATAAGCGCAAGGGTAAGACCTAAGGCGCCCCTTAGACCGCCCCAGCTGAGTATTACCGCCTCTCTTCTGGTTAAGCCGTATCCAAGCCTCTTCATAACAGGATAGAAGAGAAATACCACACCTGTTCTTATTATGTTAACACCTATATAGAGAATCAGCAGCGCAGCTGCTCCGCTCCAAGTTATACGTACCTGTACCGCTATTATAAGACCTACCAGTATGAAGATGAGAGTGTTTGCAATAAATGAGGCAAGCTCCCAGAACTTTTCTGTAAATTCGTTTGCCTTTGGACTGAAGAGAAGTTTGCCGTGATAGGTCATCTCCAGACCAAACGCTACCAGGGCTATCACGCCGGAGAGGTGCAGAGTATCCTGTGCAAGATAGAAGGTTATATATGCGGCAAGTATCATTACGCTGTTCTGCACCATCTCGTCTCCACGGAATCTTGTTATCAGGAAGATGGAGATTACTGCCATAAGGTAGCCGAAGAGGGCTCCGCCTGCCGCTACAGCCAAGAACTCTGTAAAGGGGGAGTCTGTAAGGGGCAGTGTTCCGGAGAAGGGCGCAAAGAAGAGCATGAAGAGCACAATGCCAGTGCCGTCGTTAAGAAGGGATTCTGCATCTACAAGTGTGGAGAAGCGTTTGCTTGTCTTAAGTTCCTTTAGCAGAGCCACTACGGCAACAGGGTCTGTTGCGCTTATAAGCGCTCCAAACATAAGGGCGTATTGCCAGTTCCAGCCGGAGAAATCGGGAATGACAAGGGTAAGCGCCATTACAAGAAGGGCAACCGTTCCCATAGAGAGGCAGACGCCGGGCACTGCCATTATGGTGGAGTTGGCAAAGGTCTTTCGGAAGGTGTGCAGGTCTAGTTCGTAAGCCGCACTGAAGATGAGTATGGGCAGGAAGATGTAGAGCATAGCATCGGGATTAATGTTTCCCGTTCTGTTTATGGCCTCCTGAAGAAAGCCTGCATCTGCAAGCAGGTTGAATCTGTAGAGCGCTCCAATGAGCAGTCCGAAGCAGAAGAGCCCTACGGTATATGGAAATGCGGATCTTCTCAGAACCAGTTTGAGCAGGGCTCCCACCAGTAGTGAAAAGAGAACAAAGAGAAGCGGTATAAGGGAAAATTGTGCATCCATAGTATTATCTCTCTTTTCTTCCTAATTGTGTCATTACTTGTGTTGTGTATTTGCGGCCAATAGGCAGCATCTTGCCGCTTCCTAATAGTGCTATCTCCTTGCTGGTGAATCCTGCAATGCGGTTTCTGGCAACTAAATAGGAGCGGTGTATGCGTATGAAATCCTCTGCAGAGAGCTGGTCCTCTACACTCTTGAGTGAGGTCTTTGAGATAATGGAGGAGCCGTCTGTTGTGTGTACTTTTACATAGTTGTAGATGGACTCTATGTATGATATGGAATCTACAGGGATGGAGACCTTCTTGTAGTAGGAGTTGAGCATAAGTTGCTTGTGGTGAGACTCTGCAATATTAAGCAGGTTGTGCATCTTCTGCCACTGCTCTGCCTTCTGAATGGCTCTGCAGAAGCGTTCATAGAAGTAGGGCTTGTGCAGAAAATCAACGGCATTTACGTCAAAGCCCTCTAAGGCATAGTTGGCGTAGGCTGTGGTAAAGATGAGCGCGGAGTCTGCAGGAAGCTCCTTTGCCAGCTCTATTCCGGAGTAGCCGGTCATCTCTATATCCATAAAGACTATATCGGGAGAAATCTCCTTAATTCTGTTCATACCCTCCTGAGGGGAGGTGAAGGTCTCCAGTTGAATCTCTCCGTGTTGTTGGCAGTAGCTCTCAATTATATTCAGAGCAATTGGTTCGTCATCTATTGCTATACATTTTAACATTGCTCTAAGGTTTTTAATACTAATCTTACGTGATATGCGCCATCTGCTCCTTCTCCGTAGGAGAGGCTGTGCGAGCCAGGGTAGAGGAGGGAGAGCCTCTTTTTGCAGTTCTCCAGCCCTACTCCGTTGCTATCTCTTCTTTTGGATGGTTTTATGCAGATGGAGTTGTCTACGGCAAAGGAGATCTCCTCTGCGCTCTGGTTCATCTCAATTTTTATG
>SFUD01000025.1 GCA_004561775.1 bacterium
GATGAGACACTTTAATATGATACAGATATTTGCCAAGGTGACAGCAGTTATATGCGCCCTCATCATGGTTGGCACACAAGGCTATTCAAAGGTCAAGGTTGTAAAATGTAATCCAAAGGCATCCACCTCTTTTGCAATCTTTGTTGACCAGAAGACCTACGACTCCTGCAAGGAGGAGATTGATGCCTACAGAGATGTTCTTCAGAGCGAGGGGCTGGGAACATACATTCTCTCCTCCCAGTGGGAAAAGCCTGAAGATGTAAAGGCAGAGATTAAGTCACTTGTAAAGAAGAGTCCCCGTCTTGAGGGTATGGTCTTTATAGGCGACATACCTGTTGTAAGGGTAAAACGCGCGCAGATGATGACAACTGCATTCAAGATGAATGAGAATACCTTCCCAACATCCGAGACCGCAGTTACATCTGACCGCTTCTACGACGACCTCAACCTTACCTTTGAGTTTATTGGAAGAGACAGCACCAACAGCCGCCACTTCTTCTACAACCTTACAAGCGACGGCGCGGTAAGACTTGAGTCCACACTCTACTCTGCCCGCATAATGGTCCCGAAGGATTTTCCGGGAGACCACACAGAGGTTCTGAAGAGATACCTTAAGAGAGTTGTGGCAGCGCACAAAGAGAGCAACCCGCTGGACAATATGACCTTCTTTGCAGGTCACGGCTACAATTCAGACTGTCTTACAGCCTGGAGGCAGCAGCCTATAATGTTCCGCGAATGCTTCCCGCTTGCATTTGAAAAGTCCAGCGGAAATATGTTCTACAACTTCCGCCAGAACCCATATATGAAATTCAAACTCTTTAACGAGATTCAGCGCCCGGAGAGAGACATTTTCCTCTTCTACGAGCACGGAGCGCCGGATACACAATACATTAACGGTTCCTACCCTGCAAACAACTACGGCGAGAATCTGGAACTCTTCAGAAGAGATGTGCGCAAGGCCTACAAGAGACTTGCACGCAAGAGCGTAGAGAGAGCAGAGAAGATGATAGATGATGTATGCAAAGAGTACAACTTTAGCAGAGAGTCATTCTCTAAAGAGGCAATGGAGGCCGAGAGGGTAAATGACTCCCTTGCAAATGCAAACATCAACATTCTTCTTAAAGATATAGAGAAGCTTAAGACAGGTGCAAAGGTTGTAATCTTTAACGCCTGCTACAACGGCTCGTTCCAGGAGCCTGGTTTTGTTGCAGGATACCATCTCTTTAACGACGGCAACTGCATTGTTACACAGGGAAATACCGTAAATGTGCTGCAGGACAAATGGGCAGACCAGCTGATAGGCCTTCTCTCACTTGGAGTAAGAGCCGGCTTCTGGCAGAAAGAGATAGCATTCCTGGAGTCACATATGATTGGTGACCCTACCTACAGATTCTCTCCTCATTGCAGCGCCAAAGAGAGCAAAGAGCTTAACCTTGCACTTGCAAATGTACGCCAGGGAGGCACCGCCTACTGGAGAGGACTTCTCAACCATACAGACCCTATAATGAGGGCTGTAGCCATAAGAGAGCTTGGCAAGATTAAGGGAATAACCTCTGCAGAGCTTGAGAAGATCTACTTTACAGAGAAATCCTGGATTGTCCGCCATCAGGCCCTCTGGGGAATCACACCATTTGGGGACGAGGCAGCCGTAAGAGTAGTGAAGGCAGGCCTGGAGGACCCGTATGAGATGATACGCCGCCAATCCTCATCCTTTGCAGCAAAGATGGGTAATGGAGAACTTGCTCCGGTTGTTGCAAGGACTATGGAGGAGCAGAACGACTCATATAGGATAAACTATCAGTCGGGCTCAACCATAACCCTCTTCGACCCTAAATTCCTTCCGGCAGAGGTTAGCAACAACAAGGCTCTCAAGTCCCGAATCAAGAGAAATGAGTCTATTCTCAAGAGCGTGCAGAACAAGAAAGAGGATGACAAGGAGAGGGAGTCCTCCATAAGGAGCCTCCGCAACTATCAGCTGCACGCCTGGGCTCCGGAGTTTGTGGAGATGGCAAAAGATAGTTCGGAGAGCGAGTACCTGAGACTTGTAATGATAGAGGCGCTTGGCTGGTTCAACTACTCATACCAGAGAGATATGATAGCCGACCAACTGGAGCAACTTATGAAAAATGAGAAACTTACCCCAAGAATGAAGGACGAGGTGGTTAAGAGCATAAAGAGGCTCAGGTGGGAATAATTGTCATAATTTTGTAATATCTTCGCCTGCAATTATTATGTAAATAACACTATCTTCGCAACCAAATACTTTATATAAATATGAAGATTTTGGTTGTAGATGACGAGCAGGATATATGTGAGATTCTTCAGTTCAATCTGGAGATGGAAGGATATGAGGTAACTACAGCAAACTCCGCAGAGGAGGTGCTGGAGTTACCTCTCTCTTCTTTTGACATAATCCTTCTGGATGTTATGATGGGCGAAATCTCGGGCTTCCAGCTGGCAAAGAGAATAAGAGAGAACAGCGCAACATCCAGCATACCCATAATATTCATAATCGCTCTGGATGATGAGGAGCACACCGTAAAGGGCCTGGAGCTTGGCGCAGACGATTATATGAAAAAACCCCTCTCCATAAAAGAGGTGAAGGCAAGAATAAAGGCCGTACTAAGAAGAGCAAAATTCAAAGAGCAGCAAAAGAGCAACGCCTCCAATGGCACCAAGGAGACTCCGGCAACAATAAACTACCAAGGCATCTGCATAAAGAGCCTCTCCAAGAGCTGCACAATAGATGGAGTGGCTGTACAACTTACAAAATTGGAGTTTGAACTGCTTCTGCTCTTCCTCTCCAATCCCGATACGGTCTTCAGCAGAGATGAGCTTCTCTGCAGATGCTGGCCTTCGGACACTTATGTTCTGGACCGTACGGTAGATGTAAATATTACCAGATTGCGCAAAAAGATAGGGCAATACGGCAAACAACTAAAGACACGTTTTGGATATGGCTATGTTTTTGAAACAGAGATCGTTCAAGAATAATCTCTTTGTAAGCATCGGAGGTATATTCATCCTCTTTGCACTCTGCTTTGGCGGATATCAGTATCACAGAGAGAAACGCTTCAAGATAGATATCCTGCACTCCAGGCTGCAGATGTACAACTATGAGATGATGCAGAGCCTTGGCAGTGAAAAGATTACAGAGAGAGCACCATTTATGGAATATGTGCAGAAGCATAATCTGCACGGGCTAAGGATTACAATAATAGACACCACAGGCAGGGTGCTGCAGGAGAGCAATTCCAACGCGCCGGACTCTCTGGGCAACCACCTGCAGAGAGTTGAGATAGCCGCAGCCCTAAAATCGGGAAGCGGATATGATATTATGAGAAGGTCTGCATACACAAATGAGACCTACTTCTACTCTGCCACCCGCTTTGGCAACATAATTGTGCGCTCTGCGGTACCATACTCAATAGAGCTTACAGAGTCGCTCACAGCAGACAACAGTTATATATACTATGCAATATTGCTCACACTGCTGCTTGTGCTGGCGCTCTACTACAACACCTCCCGCGTGGCACGCCACATAGGCTATCTAAAGGAGTTTGCGCGCAAGGCAGAAGAGGGGCAGGAGTTGGACCACGAGCTGGAGCGGCAGCTTCCCGATGATGAACTTGGGGATATAAGCCATACCATAATCTCCCTCTACTGGAAGCAGCAGCACTCCGAGCGCGAGAAGAACAGGATAAAGAGGCAGCTTACCCAAAATATGGCGCACGAACTTAAAACACCCGCATACAGCATACACGGCTATCTGGAGAGCATTCTTGAGCATCCCGATATGGACCCAGAGCGCCGTCAGCACTTCCTTGAGAGATGCTATGTACAGAGCGAGCGCATGAGCAAGCTTCTTGTAGATATGGCAGCCCTTACAAAACTGGACGATATGGAGGAGGATGCCAAAACAACGGGCGGATTGTGGCGCAAAAGAGACCAGGAGAGCCCTGTAAATATAAACAGTCTTATAGGCGAAGTGCTGGAGGATACAGACCTGCAATTGCAAGAGAAGGGGATTAAAGTCTCCACCCTGCTGCCAGATGATATTCTGATTTATGGAGACTCAAGCCTTCTCTACAGCATCTTCCGCAATATTATAGACAACTCCATTGCCTATGCCACAGGAGCGACAGAGATAAAAATAGAGTGCAGAGAAGCAGAGGATTCTTTCGGCAAAAGAGTATATCACTTTGCCATAAGCGACAACGGCATTGGTGTAGACCCTAAAAATATGCTCCATCTCTTTGAGCGTTTCTACAGAACAGACAAGGGCAGAAGCCGCAAGCTTGGCGGTACAGGACTTGGTCTTGCAATTGTAAAGAATGCAGCAGCGGCACACGGAGGAAAGGCGTGGGCAGAGCCTACCCCCGGCGGCGGACTTACAATAAGATTTTCACTCACAAAAGAATAGTACTTTGTAACAATATAAATAACTATACAGATGAGTACAATGTTTTTGGGAATTGTGATATTCCTCATTCTTCTGGCCATCTTCGACCTCTTTGTAGGAGTAAGCAACGATGCGGTAAACTTTATGAGTTCTGCCGTGGGCGCCAAGGTGGCAAGTTTCAGGACAATTATTATCATAGCATCTATAGGAGTCTTTGCCGGAGCGGCTATGAGCAACGGTATGATGGATATTGCCAGACACGGCATTATGGTGCCTATGCACTTCTCCTTTTACGATGTTATAACCCTCTTCCTGGCGGTAATGGTAACGGATGTGGTCTTGCTGGATATCTTCAACACTATGGGATTGCCAACCTCCACCACAGTCTCTATGGTCTTTGAACTGCTGGGCGGAACTTGTGCTCTGGCTTTAATAAAGATTGCAGGCGGAGCAACAGATGCAGCAGGAGTTCCGCTCTCCCTTGGAGACCTTGTAAATACAGAGAAGGCCATCTCCGTAATACTTGGAATATTCCTAAGCGTGGCCATAGCCTTTATTCTTGGATCACTTGTTCAATGGATTGCCAGACTCCTCTTCAGCTTCACCTACGGCAAGGAGCGCGGATATAATCTTAAGATTGGAATATTTGGAGGCATCTCTGTAATAGCAATAATATGGTTTTTGCTAATCAACGGACTTAAGGGATCATCCTTTATGACACCGGAACTTAAGGCACTCATAAATGAGAATACCTGGCTTATACTTGGCGCAGGTGCGGGAGTCTTCAGCATAATAATGACAGTATTGAGCATACTTAAAATAAATATCCTCAAATGCATTGTGCTGCTTGGAACCTTTGCCCTTGCAATGGCCTTTGCCGGAAACGACCTTGTAAACTTTGTTGGAGTGCCTCTTACAGGTTTGGAGTCCTTCCTGGATTACAGCAGGAATGGCATAGGAGATCCGCACAGCTTTACAATGGAGAGCCTTATGGGAAGCGCGCACACACCTATCATCTTCCTTGTTCTGGCAGGTGTAATAATGGTAATCTCCCTCATCTTCTCCAAAAAAGCGCAGAATGTGGTTAAGACCAGCGTGGACCTTGCAAGGCAGGATGGCGGCGACGAGATGTTTGGCAGCAGCCAGGTTGCCCGCACAATTGTAAGAAGTTCCACAAAATTTGCAAGCTCTACCGCAAGACTTGCGCCTCTCTCAATAAGGAGATGGGTTAACTCCCGATTCGACTCCTCTTCGGCGCGGCTGCCGGAGGGCGCGGCATTTGACCAGCTGCGCGCCTCTGTCAACCTTGTGCTTGCAGGTCTTCTTGTAGCCCTTGGAACCTCTATGAAATTGCCTCTCTCAACCACCTATGTAACCTTTATGGTGGCAATGGGTTCCAGCCTTGCAGACAGGGCTTGGGGAAGGGAGAGCGCAGTCTTCCGCATTACAGGAGTGATAAGCGTAATTGGAGGATGGTTCCTCACAGCAGGAATTGCCTTTGTAGTATGCGCCCTTATCAGCACTTTAATCTTCTACGGAGGACTGATTGCAATAATCATCTCCATTGCAATAGCAGTGGCACTGCTTATCCGCAGCAATAAGAAATATGCAGAGAAGGCAAAAGAGATAAAGGAGGACGACCTCTTTACAGAGCTTATCCACTCCTCAGACCAGAAGAGAAATGCGCAACTGCTTTATAAACATATACAGAGATACGACCTGCAGCACCTTGCATTCATAGCAGCCAACTACAAGAGCGCAACGGATGCCTTCTTTAACGAGGAGTACAGGCAACTCAAACGCTCTCTCTCCGAGATAGACGAAGAGCGTAAAAAACTTAAGAGGCAGAGGCGCAGGGAGATTATAGGAATAAGAAGGATAGACCCGCTGATTGCCGTAGAGTGCAACACCTGGTACTTCCTCTCCAACAACTCCATTGCACAGATGATGTATTGCCTCAAACGATTGAGTGAGCCTTGTGTGGAGCACCTTGCCAACAACTTCTCCCCTGTTCCCGATGAGTACTCAGGACCATTCATTGCTATGCGCAACCAGACCATAAAGCTTATAGAGCGCAGCGGCGATTGGCTTGCCAAGGGCGGCTCGTTCCAGGAGGTGGACCTTATTATTAAGGATGCCAAGGCCATGCAGCAGTACCTCTCTTCATACAGAAAGACCATCATAGACTACCTCCAGACCAACAGGTCAAATATAGAGTCTATGACAGTCTTCCTAAATCTTGTGCAGGAGAGCCAGGAGCTTGTACGCTCACTCAGGCATCAGCTGCGCGGAATTATCAAATTCCGTCAGGCTTTGTCGTTGGAACCAAGAACGTTAAGCACCTTGTGAATATAGAGCTCTTTGAGCTTCTCGCGTGCAGGACCAAGATACTTTCTTGGGTCAAACTCCTCCGGATGCTCAACAAATACCTTACGAACGGCGGCTGTCATTGCAAGACGGCCGTCTGAGTCTATATTAATCTTGCAAACAGCAGATTTTGCAGCCTCACGAAGCTGGTTCTCTGGAATACCTATAGAATCCTTGAGCGCACCGCCATATTTGTTAATCTCTGCCACTATATCCTGTGGAACGCTTGAAGAGCCGTGGAGAACAATCGGGAAGCCAGGGATTCTCTTCTCAATCTCGTGCAGGATATCCAGACGAATCTCCGGTTTCTGACCCGGTTTGAATTTGTAAGCGCCGTGAGAGGTACCAATTGAGATGGCAAGTGAATCCACACCTGTCTTCTTTACAAAATCCTCAACCTCCTCAGGACGGGTATATGTATGGTGCTCCGCCTTAACATCATCCTCTACGCCGGCAAGCACACCAAGCTCTCCCTCTACTGTAACATCGTACTGATGAGCATAATCAACCACCTTTTTGGTAAGAGCAACATTATCCTCGTATGAGAGATGAGAACCATCTATCATTACAGAAGAGAAGCCCATCTCTATGCAGGATTTGCAAAGCTCAAAAGAATCGCCGTGATCCAAATGAAGAACAATAGGAATATTGCATCCCAGCTCCTTTGCATACTCAACTGCGCCCTGCGCCATATATCTCAATATAGTCTGATTGGCATACTTTCTTGCACCGGCAGATACCTGAAGAATAACCGGCGACTTTGTCTCTACGCAAGCCTGAATAATAGCCTGCATCTGCTCCATGTTGTTGAAATTGAAGGCTGGAATAGCATAGCCTCCCTTAACCGCTTTGGCAAACATCTCCCTGGTGTTTACCAATCCTAATTCTTTGTAAGAAACCATAATTTTAATGTTATCAAAAACTTTGCAAAAATAATCTCTATTAAGATAATAATCAATAAATTCTTGTTTATTCGGCTCTTTACGTATCATTGTGGAAGAGATATCTACCAATGGAGCAGGCAGATACGTTAACCCGTACTCTCTGCAAATCTGTTCTGCATCAAAGCCCCTGCGCGGATAGACCAGCACCTTGTACTTTGCCACAAGCTCCCTCCACTTGTACCAGCGCTCTATCTTTGCGGCATTATCCGCTCCAATTACAAGAAGATACTCATTCTCCCGATGCCTGGCAGACAAATACTCAAGTGTCTCAAAGGTATAGAGCGGCTCCGGCAGATAAAACTCCACATCATTTACGCTAAGCAGATCTCTGCGCGCAATATGGGAATTAATCTCCTGCACTATCTCCCTAAGAGCGCTAAGCCTCTTCTGAGGATCCTCCAACTCCGCCCTGCTCTTATGCGGATTGTGAGGATTGAGCAGAAAAGAGAACTCATCTGCAAGCCCCTTGGAGAGCACATATGCCGCAATGGAGAGATGCCCCAGATGCAGCGGATTGAATGAACCGCCATAAAGT
>SFUD01000026.1 GCA_004561775.1 bacterium
TACCACCTCATAGCGCCAGGCTACAATGTGGCAACACAATGGGAGGCGCTGGAGGCCGCCAAAAGTTGGGGCCTGCCTGTCTCCGCCTACAGCAAGCTCTGCTCCACAATAGATGAGGCAATAGAATATATAAAGGATTGGGACACAAGGCGCAAGAGCCTCCCCTTCCCCACAGACGGCATAGTAATAAAGGTAAACAGCCTGCAGCAACAGCAGCTTCTGGGCTTTACGGCAAAGGCGCCAAGATGGGCCACAGCCTGGAAGTTCAAGCCGGAAGAGGCCTGCACAAAACTCCTTAGCATAGATTACCAGGGGGGCAGAACAGGCGCAATAACACCCGTTGCCAATCTGGAGCCGGTGCAGCTCTCGGGAACAATAGTAAAACGCGCCACCCTGCACAATGCAGAGCAGATGGCGCTACTGGACCTTCACATAGGCGACTATGTATATGTAGAGAAGGGAGGCGAGATTATTCCAAAGATAACAAGAGTGGCGCTGGAGAAGCGCCCGCAAGATATTCGGGAAGCTCTCTTCCCTACTCATTGTCCCGATTGCGGCACGCCGCTGGTAAGAGATGAGGAGGAGGCAAGGCACTTCTGCCCCAACAGCGATGGCTGCCCTATGCAGATAAAGGGCAGATTTTTGCACTTCATAAGCCGCAAGGCAATGAATATAAATGCCGGAGAGGCCACAATATCACAACTTTACGACAAAGGGCACATAAGAGTTCTGAGCGACCTCTACAAACTCACAGCCGCAGAGCTGGGAGGCCTTGAGAAGTGGAAGGAGCGCTCTGTTGCAAACTTCCTTGCCTCTGTAGAGGAGAGCAAAAAGGTGCCATTTGGAAGAGTGCTCTACGCAATAGGCATAAGGCACGTGGGCGAGACAACAGCCAAGAGCCTTGCTGCAAAATTTGGCAGTATGGAGAATCTGCGCAGAAGCACCCTCGAGGAACTTATGCAGGTAGAGGATATTGGAGAGAGCGTGGCAGAATCCATTTACAGCTACTTTAGGGAGCCAAAGCACATAGAGATGCTGCAGGAGCTGCAGAGGGCCGGAGTGCAGATGGAGCAGCAGGTTCAGGCAGCAAGAGAGAGCAACCTGCTGGAGGGCAAGACCATTATGGTATCGGGACTCTTCTCTATCCCTAGGGAGGAACTGAAAGGGCTTATAGAGCGCCACGGCGGAAAGGTAGGCAGCTCTGTGAGCAAAAAGACAGATTACCTTGTGGCAGGCGAAAAGGCAGGAGGATCAAAGCTGGAGAAGGCAGAGACTCTGGGTGTAAAGGTAATTTCCGAAGATGAATTTATGAAAATGATAGAGATATGACGTTGGATTTCACTAATGAGGATTACCAATTAATAAACAAAGAATTTGAATCCCTGCGGGTGCTTGCGCAGAAGAGATGCGCAACAGAGGAGCAGTATCAGGGTGTTATAAAGGCATTTGAGTTTGCAAACGAGGCGCACAAAGGGGTGAGAAGACGCTCCGGAGAGCCCTACATACTCCACCCTATTGCTGTTGCAAAGATAGTGGTAGAGGAGATTGGACTGGGCTACAAATCTATTGTAACCGCGCTGCTGCACGACATTGTAGAGGATACAGAATATACCGTAGAGGATATAAGCAGACTCTACGGAGAGAAGATAGCCTCTCTTGTAGATGGCCTTACCAAGATAAAATCCGCAATGGATTACAACCATAGCCAGACAGAGAAGGAGGCATTTGACGATAACACCTCCAAGAGAATGGCAAAATCCATGCAGGCAGAGAATTTCAAAAGAATCCTGCTCACCCTTAACGACGACGTAAGAGTCATTCTCATAAAACTGGCAGACCGTCTGCACAACCTGCGCACAATAGGTTCTATGCCGGAGCGCAAGAGAGACAAGATTCTCTCGGAGACAATGTACATCTTTATCCCGCTGGCGCACAGGCTGGGCCTCTACAAGATAAAATCGGAGATGGAGAATATCTGGCTGCAATACCGTGAGCCCGACGCCTACGCCCAGATAAACAAGCAGATAAACGAATATATCTCCGACCACAAAAAGGAGATGGACGACTTTAAAAACTCCATCCAGCAATCCATAGAGGATGAGGGGTACAAGTTCCAGATAATAAGCAGAATAAAATCTCCCTACTCCATCTGGAGAAAGATGCGCACCAAAGGGGTCTCATTCAACCAGATATATGACATCTATGCGCTTAGGATAATCTTTGAGCCAAAGAGCAAGACAAGCGAGAGAAACCAGTGCTGGGATATACATACAATAATAACAGAGGGAAGGACAACGCTTCAGGAGAGGCTGCGCAACTGGGTGGATACACCAAAGAGCAACGGCTACGAGGCGCTCCACTGCACCATAATGACGCATCAGGGCACTTGGGTGGAGGTGCAGATAAGGAGCGAGCGAATGAATGAGATAGCAGAGAAGGGAATTGCCGCGCATTGGAGCTACAAAGGAGTAAGCAACAGCGAGATAGAGATGGACGTATGGCTCAACAAGGTGCGTGCAACACTGGAGAATCCAGATGTGAATGCGCTAGAGTTCCTGGACGAGTTCCGCAACGAACTTATTGCCAAGCAGATATATGTCTTTACTCCAACCGGAGAATCCAAGAGCTTCCCATACGGCGCAACGGCGCTGGATTATGCCTACGAGATTCACTCAAACATAGGCAACAGAGCAATAGCGGCCAAAATAAACAGAAAACTGGTGCCCCTCTCTGCAACACTCAAAAATGGAGATGTGGTAGAGATAGTAACCTCGCACAACCACTCACCGGAGCCGCAGTGGCTTAACTTTGTAAAGACACAGAAGGCAAAGAGCGCCATCTACAGCAGCCTAAAGAAGAATATGGCAGACACCCTCCGCAAAGGTCAGGAGAAGTTGGAAGAGGCGCTGGACCAGCTTGGGCTTAAGCCTCAGGCAAGAATACTTAAAAAGATAGCCGCCGCCAACGGAGTAACACAAAAGGAGGAGCTCTACAACAAGATTGCCACAGGGCTCATAAGCCTGGACAACCTGGAATCCATCCTAAAGATGAACACCCAGAAGAAGCTTGTAAAATATTGGAACATACTTCTCAGAAAAGACAATGAGGATAATCTTCCCGATGAATCCTTTGCCGACGACGACCTTAGCCCTGCAGCAACAGAGAAAGAGAGCATTGGAGCGCTGGTAGATATAAAGATAGACAAGAAGGGCGCCTACAAACTGCAGGAGAATGCAGAGGGAGAGAGCCTCTCCTACCGCATTGCAAAGTGCTGCCGCCCAATACCGGGAGACAAGATAATAGGCTTCATAGACGATAACGGAGAACTTGTGGTACACAAGAAGAGCTGCCAGACGGCAAACGAACTTGCAGCAAAATATGGAGAGAGAGTAGTAACCGCAGAGTGGACAAAGCACACAATGCTCTCCTTCCTTGCCCGCATAGAGATAAGAGGATTCGACCGCATAGGCATAGTTAACGACATTACGGAGTACCTTACCAACGTAATGAACATAAATATGCGCAAAATCTACTTTGAGAACCACGACGGAGTCTTTGAGGGTTACATAGAGCTCTACGTGCACAACACAGCAGACCTGGATATAGTAATAAAGAGAATACAAAAGATAGAATCTGTAGAGACAGTCATAAGAAGAGACGACTCACAGGAGAAATAGCATAACAAGAAGCAGATGCCAATGTCAGAAAAGAAGAGCATAAGAGAAAAGAGCATAAGGGAGCTAACAAAGGCCGCGCTCTGCACAGCAGCCGTTGCGCTTGGAATAGCGCTCTATGTAGTGGAGGTCTCCTCCTGCGCCAACACCAAGGGCAGTCCTACCGGAGGGCCAAAAGATACCATACCCCCTGTAGTGCTCAGCGTAATACCAGAGCTTAACACCACCTCTTTCCCAAGGGAGAAGCAGGATATAAGAATATTCTTCAACGAGTTTGTACAACTTAAAGACGCAAACAAAAACATACTCCTCTCCCCGCCCCTCTCAAAAAAAATCAAGACCAAGATAAAGGGCAAGAGCATAGTAGTGGAATTTCCCCTTCCGCTGGACTCTGCGCGCACCTACACCATCTACTTTGGCAGCGCCATAGCAGACAACAATGAGGGCAACCCTCTGCTGGGCTACACCTACGCCTTCTCCACCGGCAGCGCCATAGACTCAATGCTTGTAAGCGGGCGCGTTGTAGAGAACGAGACACTTAAGAGCGTAAAAGAGATAGCCGTGGCCGCCTACCTTGTAGAGACAGACTCCTGTGTTATAAATACTCTTCCCGATGCCATAACAAAGACAGACGAATACGGCTACTTCTGCCTGCAGAACCTTAAACCGCAGAAGTACGCCCTCTTTGCCTTCAGCGACGAGAACGGCAACTGCAAATACGACCAGGGAGTGGAGAAGATAGCCTTTATGGACACAATGATAACCCCGCAAGTTGTAATGCGTCCGGGGCTTCCGCAGACCACCATCTACCTGCCAAAAGATACCACAGAACTCCTCTCCAGACCAATAGAATACCAGCTCTACCTCTTTAAGGAGAGGGCTGCCAAGCAATACATAACCAACAAGGGAAGACCAACCAGAAGAGGCGCCTTTGTAAAATTCAACTCCACAGAGACAGAACTCCTCTCCCTTAAGGTGGAGGAGGTTGAGCCGGAGCAGATAATGAAGCAGTTTAACTCAGACAGGGACTCCCTAACCTTCTGGATAGTTGGCGGCAGCGTTCCTAAGGATACTATAAATGTAGAGGTTGAGTATATGAAGCCGGACTCCCTTGGCAATATGGCGCCATTTACAGAGAAGCTCAAACTTGTTGCTCCAAGAGACAAATCCAAAAACAGAAATGGCGGCAACAGCACAGAAGAGCAGAATCTGAACAACCTTAACTCCAACTACCTTAGCGGCATAGACGACAGAATGAACAACCGTCTCACCCAAGAGGAGAGGCGCCGCAGAGAAGAGGAGAAGAAGCGCGAAGAGGCAGAGAAGAGAGAGAAGAGTATAAGACCGGACCTTCTTAAGATGACCTTTGAGGCCAAGCCGGAAAAGATAGAGGAGACGGGCTACATCTTCACCTTCCCGGAGCCGCTTGCAAAGGCAAACTTTGACACCCTGCAGATGGTCTTCTACAACCAGCGCAAACAGAAGGGAGAGATGAAATTGCTCCACAGGCAAGACAGCACCAACTTCCTCTGCTACTATGTATGGCCGGAGGAGCCATTCAAGGTTGGATACGAATACAACCTCTACGTTCCAACAGCCGCCTTCAGAGACATAAACAACTTTACCAACGACTCACTCACAAATCAGATTTTCCTCCCTACAGACGACAATCTGAGCACCATAACGGTAGATGTTAAGGGAGCGGATACAAGATACATAATAGAACTTGTAAACGACAAGTGCACAGTGGTTTACGGCAAATTTACACTAGACAGGGACGGCAAACATACCTTCAAATACCTAAAAGAGGGCGATTATGCCATAAGAATAACACAAGACCGCAACCGCAACGGCAAACTGGATAGCGGAACCCTCATACCGCGCCGCCAGCCGGAGGCAGTCCGCTTCTTCAAGCTGCCGAACGGCAAAGAGACAATAAAACTGCTGGAACGAACAGACATAGAACAGACCATTAACCTCCCAACCCTCTTCTAGCACCCCTACGCAAGAGCCCGCAAGCCCGCAAGAGCCCGCAAGCCCGCCGGCAAACAGCGCAACAAGAAAAAATGAAAAAGATGAAATACATAAAAGAGCACATAATCACCGCCTCAGCCCGCACTGCCACAGCAGCCCACACAGCCGCAGCAGCACTCCGCACAACTGCAGCACTCCGCGCCGCCGCACTGCTGGCAGCCCTGCTTATCAGTGCCGGCAGCCTCACAGCACAGCAGCCAGCAGAGCAGCATCAGCCCGCAGAGCAGCAGCCTCCACATCAGCAGGAACAACCTGCACAGCCGCAATCTACACTGCAGCAGCCAGCAGAGCAGCCCGCAAGCGTGGAGCTTCCTCCGCTGGAGGGCAAACCCGCAGCAAAGCGCCTGTCGGGACACCTTATAGGAGTAAAATACGGCTTTGCAAATTGCAACCTCTCCTTTGACAAAAAGATAAACCAAAAGGGCATAACCTCCGGCAAAGAGATAGGCATCTTCTACACCTACTACCACTCCCTTTGGAACACAATGCCATACTTTGGCCTCTCCGTAGGAGTGCAGATGGCAGAGAGCGGCTTCAAGCTTGTAAACGACGGCTATTTCCCTCCCGAAGACCAACCGCAGGATAATCTTCCCGAAGAGGAGTACAGATACCGCATTATTCAAATACCTGTAATCTCTCAATTCCGCGTAGAGTTTTGGAGAATGAGAGCAATGCTCAACCTTGGATGCTACGGCTCCTACAAAATCTCCGCAGTAAAAGAGGGACAATATAGCCAAAACGTAAACAAACCTGAAGTTGGCGTAATTGGAGGTGGCGGACTTGCCTTTATCTTCCACCCCTTTGAGCTGCACCTGGAGGCAAACTACCACTATGCCTTCTCGCTCTACTTTAAACCCGACACCTTCTCCGAGCGTGTCTGGTACCTTGGCCACAACAGCCGACTGGTCTTTAACGTAGGCCTCTTCTTCAGTTTGGATAAAAAGAAGAAATAAATGATGAAAAACAACAATACTTCTTGCAGCAGCACTGCCAACAGCAGCACTGCTAGCAACACCCAAAACTGCTGCACCACCACAACCTGCAGCACTGCCACAACCTGCAACAGCAGCTCTGCAATTGATGTGCACGGACTAATAATTGGAGGGGGCGCACCTCTTGTGGTGCAGACAATGTGCAACACCCACACTCAAGATGTGGAAGCCTCTGTAGCGCAATGCCTCCAGCTGGCAGCTGCCGGCGCGCAGATGATAAGGCTCACCACCCAGGGGCTAAAGGAGGTTGAGGCATTAAAAGAGATAAAGAGAAGATTGCGCAACGCAGGCTGTACCGTGCCGCTTGTAGCAGATGTGCACTTTACATCAGATGTGGCAATAGCGGCCGCGGCAGTTGCAGAGAAGGTGCGGATAAACCCCGGAAACTTTGCAAAAGAGCATCGGGAAGCAAAAGAGCAATTCAAAAAATTCCTTCAGGTCTGCAAAGAGCACAAGACTGCCGTGCGCATAGGGCTCAACCACGGCTCGCTTGGAGAGCGCATAACAAATCTCTACGGCAACACGCCGCTTGGAATGAAGGAGGCTGCAATGGAATGGGTAGAGATGGCGCTGGCAGAAGATTTCCACAACTTTGCAGTATCGCTAAAAGCCAGCAACACAGTGGTTATGGTAGAGGCATACAGGCTTCTTAAGAGAGAGATGCAGAGTCGCAAGCTCTCCTTCCCTCTTCACCTTGGAGTAACAGAGGCC
The DNA here is from genome assembly GCA_004561775.1 of bacterium. Taxonomy (GTDB): domain Bacteria; phylum Bacteroidota; class Bacteroidia; order Bacteroidales; family UBA932; genus Egerieousia. Next base: position 7,412 of record SFUD01000026.1, read on the forward strand.
GGCAATGGCGACACAGGCAGAATTAAGTCTGCCGTTGGCATAGGCACCCTCCTAGCAGAGGGCATTGGCGACACAATAAGGGTATCCCTCACAGAAAACCCTGTAAACGAGATAATTACAGGCAACATAATAAAGGAGTGGTATAAGCCCCAGGAGAACCTTGTAAGCCAGGCATACCTGCATAAAGTGCAGATAGATACACAATTGCGTCACGGCGTAACTGTGCCCCTCCTCTCCTACCGCGTAAAGAACAGGGAGGAGTTTCTAATAAAGGCCTCCTGCGACTTTGGTCCATACCTGCTAGACAAGAAGATAGATGACTTCCAGCTCACCTGCAATTTTATTGCTCCCGATGGTGCTACTGCTCCCGATGGTGCTGCTCCCGATGCTGCTACTGCTGCTACTGGTGTTATTGGCACTGCTGGCAATCTTTATGGCACCGCTGGCAATCTTTATGGCACCGCTGGCAATGAAAGAGAGCTCTCCATGGCAGAAATAGATGAATTTAAGGATAATCTGCTGCAGGCAACCAGAAGAAGATTCACCAAGCCCGAATATATTGCCTGCCCCGGCTGCGGACGAACCTTGTACAATCTGGAGGAGACGCTGAATAGAGTCAAGGCCAGAACTACCCACCTTAAGGGAGTAAAGATAGCAGTAATGGGTTGCATTGTAAATGGCCCCGGCGAGATGGCCGACGCAGACTTCGGTTATGTTGGAGAGGGCGCCGGCAAGGTCTCAAT
>SFUD01000027.1 GCA_004561775.1 bacterium
AATATCTCTGTTCATATTAGGTATTTCAGACAGGGCAATAGATATGCTGAAGCTATTGGTTATTGCAAGAGCGTTATTCAGGCCACATCCGGTACAGATTACCTCACTCTCTTTCAGGTATATGACCATTTTACACAGCTGCAGTGCATTGTTGGTGACCTGCAGGGCGCTGCGGAGAGTCACGGGTTATGTGCATATTATACACAACTCTATATGAAGCAGAGCGCAGAAAATCGCATTACTCAGATAAAGAAGAAGTATGAAGCGCAGCGGCAATGCAAAATAATGTGCCGTCTAGGCAGCTGGATAGTTGTATTGCTAGCACTGCTGCTCCTCTTTGCAGCTATGCTGATTATGCTGACACGCCGCACTTATATGCTCAGAAAAAGAGAGGCGGATTTGACTAGAGCGCTTATCCAGAGGGATAAATTGCTTGCAATAGCGCGCTCTTCCGTAGAGGGCAAAGAGAATGCGGTGGAGGTAGAGAAGATAGTCTCTGAAGACTTGCAGAGGCCGCTGATAAAACTCACCGCCAGAGAACTTGAGATTGCGCATCTGGCCGGTAAGGGATTGATGAACAAGGAGATTGCCGCCATCCTCTCCATAAGTCCTATTACGGTAGGTGTTCATAAAAATAATTTATATCGCAAACTGGGCGTGAGCAACAACATTGAGTTGCTGCGATATCTGCAGGAGGTGGGGCTTTGATTCTTTAATTCCCGATATCTATTTTTTCTTAACTTTGTGGCGCAATGAAAACGAAGAAGGAGATAATAATTGAGAGCCCTGAGAGGGTTACAGATGCTGCCGGAGAGTTTATAGATTATATATCGCACTCCGATTTGGAGAGCAATATCTTTGCCTTTTATGCCCCGATGGGAGCGGGAAAGACCACCTTTATAAGGGGGTTGTGCGCTTGCTTGGGAGTGAAGGATGATGTAAACAGTCCTACCTTTACAATAGTTAATGAGTATAGGGCCGCCCAAGGATTCCCTATCTATCACTTTGATTTCTACAGAATTACAAAAATATCTGAAGCCTACGACATAGGCATAGAGGAGTATTTTGCATCCGATGGCCTCTCCCTCATAGAGTGGCCGGAGCGTGTGGAAGAACTGCTTCCGCCAGAGGTTATTAAAGTAACCATTACACCACAGCCAGACGGAACCCGCAAGATGGTGATTGGCGCAGAGATTGAGTAATTGTAGTAGGAGTAGTGGATGGGAAATGAAAAAGGCCGACGTGGCGCCGACCTCTGTTGGTAGCGCGATCCAGGATTGAACTGGAGACCTCATGATTATGAATCATGCGCTCTAACCAGCTGAGCTACCGCGCCATCATTTTTTTTGTTGAGGTAGACGGGCTCGAACCGCCACTAAGAGGACCAGAATCTCTTGTGCTACCATTACACCATACCTCAATGACTAACCAAATGCAGAGATACGCTCTATGAAACCAATCAACCAAACTCTCACGAGCAAACCATACTTTGGTGCGCTCTCTGTCACTTGGGGCTGCAAATATAGAGACAATTTTTAAATTGTGCAACAAAATTGCTAATTTTGTGTTGTTTTCAATATAGTTGCTTTTAAGATAGTTCTTTTGATTATGGAGTTTAGGGTAGGTAACGGGTATGATGTTCACCTTCTGGCAGAGGGGCTTCCGTTATGGTTGGGAGGGATTCGGATAGAGCATACAAAGGGGTGTGTGGCACATTCGGACGGAGATGTTCTTATTCACGCGCTTTGCGATGCGCTCTTGGGAGCTTTGGCCATGGGCGATATCGGGAAGCATTTCCCGGACACTTCTGCGGAGTTTAAGGGTATAGATAGCAAAATTCTTTTGGAACGCACCTATTCTATGGTTAAGGAGAGGGGTTATAAGCTTGTGAATGCAGATTGTACGCTTTTGCTTCAACGGCCAAAGGTTGCTCCTTATATAAATCTTATGAGGGAGACCCTTGCCTCTGTTATGGGGGTGGAGGTTGGCAGAGTCTCCGTAAAGGCAACTACTACGGAGGGGGCAGGTTTTGTTGGCAGAGAGGAGGGAGTTGCAGTCTATGCTACAGTGCTTTTGCAGGGGTAGTAAAAGTGGGGAGTTATTCGTATATTTGCATTTGTTAATCATTTAAATGGAATAGTTATGGGATTCGCTTTTTTTAAGGAACCGTCGCATAAGGTTTTTAATTATAAGCCAAGGTTTTATGATCCTGCAAAGGAGGAGATAGAGCGCAAGATAGATGAAGCGGAGCGCCAGAGCAGAGGAGAGTATGTGCCGGGCGCAGCCATAAGGGGTTCGTTCCAAAGAATGCGTATGGAGTCCAAGAGAAGCAGGGCTGTCTCTCCGGCAAAACGTATTCTTACGCTTATTACAATAGCTATTATTCTGTTGGCTCTCTTTTACTTCTCGGAGTATATGGGCCTCTTCTTCTAATTTATGTTAAAGGTACTTCCAGAACAGATTTCTAATCTTATTGCCGCCGGCGAGGTGGTTCAGCGTCCTGCTTCTGTGGTTAAAGAGCTTATGGAGAATGCCGTGGACGCGGGAGCCTTGCAGGTGCAGGTCATTATTAACGATTCCGGCAGAACTCTTATTCAGGTTTTGGACAACGGCTGCGGTATGAGCAGCCAGGAGGCCAGGCTCTCTATCTTAAGGCATGCAACCTCCAAAATCTCCTCTGCGGAGGATCTGCAGCATATCATTACCTATGGCTTCAGGGGAGAGGCGCTTGCCTCAATAGCCGCCTGTGCGGAGGTTACAATGATTACGCGCAGAGAGGAGGATGAGACGGCAACAGAACTCTTCATCTCTGAGAGTTCTGTAAAATCAGAAACAGAGGTATCTGCGCCCAAGGGTACAAATATTGCTGTCCGCAATCTCTTCTACAATGTGCCCGCGCGAAGAAAGTTTCTTAAATCCGATGCCACAGAGTTGCGTCAGATTGTAAATGAGTTTACAAAGGTGGCGCTTACAAGAAGAGAGGTGGAGTTTAAGCTTATCCATAACTCAAAGATTCTATTCCATCTGCCCCCTGTTGCAAACCTTAAGCAGCGCATAGTGCAGATAGATGGAATGGCTGCTGCCAAAGACCTTGTGGATATTGGAGTCAAGACTGGAGTGGTCTCCATTTGGGGATATGTTGGAAATCCGCTGCTTGCAAAAAAGAGCCAGCAGAACCAGTATATGTTTGTAAACGGAAGGTACTTCAGGAGCGCATTCTTTAACAAGGCTGTGCAAAAGGCTTATGACAAGTTGCTTCCCGATGGGCTCTTCCCATCCTATTATCTCTTCTTTGAGATTGCACCGGAGGAGATGGATGTGAATATTCATCCGGCAAAGACAGAGGTGAAGTTTGAGAATGAGTCGGTTATATTCAAAATCTTGGATTGCGCAGTAAGGGAGGCAATAGGTGTGGGAGCCTTTATGCCCGGCATAGAGTTTGATAGGGAGGGGGTTCCGGAATTCCCTGCTACTAATACGGAGATATTCCGGCATAGGGAGAATATAAGGCCGCCTCAGGTGAATTATGACCCTCTCTTCAACCCGTTTGACGAGGGGTGCAATGCCTTTGAGAGGCGCGCGGGAGGCGGCGATGATGCGTTGCAGCAGAGCGCCTTTGAGCAGAACGCCTTTGAGCAGGGCGGCTTTGAGCAGAGTGGCCTGGAGCAGGGCGCTTTATGGGAGGGGGACTCCAAATATGGCACAGAAGAGGAGGGCGCACTCTCCGGCCAGGAGCAGGAGGGCCGGCAGATGCCTTATCTGGTGGTTGGCGGCAGGTATATTGTTACAACCCTTAAGAGCGGACTTGTTGCCGTAAATATTGCCAAGGCGCGCGAGCGGATTCTCTTTGAGGAGTATATGAAGAGTCTTAGAAGTGATAATGCCGCAATACAGGAATCTCTCTTTCCACAGACGGCGGAGCTCTCTGCAAATGATTATGCTCTGCTTATGGAGAACGAGGAGCTGATAAAGCGTATTGGCTTTGATTTGCGTCCCTTTGGAGAGAATTGCGTGGTGGTATATGGAATACCCGCCATCTTTGCGCAGCAGAGGATAGATGTGCCTGCTATGCTGGATGAACTGGCGGCAGAGCTTAAAGAGTTGGCAGAACTGCAAGAGATGCCCCAGGAGCAGATGCTTGCGGGCTTTAAGGAGCGTGTGGCCGGCAGATTGGTGGGGCATATTGCAGACGAGCCCCGAACAAATCTTAATCCGGCAGATGCAAGGATGATTGTGGAGTCTCTCTTTGCCTGTGAGAATCCTTATGTTACCCCATCGGGAAGAAAATGTGTAGAGATGATTACATTAGAGGAATTGGATAAAAGGTTGAATCTTTAGATTATGTTTAGAATTACGCCAATAGTAAAGCATTTTATAATTATAAATGTGATAATGTTTGCGCTGACATTGCTGGCAGAGAATTTTATGCTGGAAAAGTTTGCGCTATTCTATTTTAATTCTCCGTTTTTTAAGCCTTATCAGCTTATCTCCTATATCTTTATGCACGGAGGGTTTATGCATATTCTATTTAATATGTACTCCCTCTATATCTTTGGCAGTGTGCTGGAGAGCGTATGGGGCGGCAAGAAGTTTTTTATCTACTATATGGTAACCGGTATTGGAGCGGCGCTCTTCCATCTCTTTATTACATATCTGAGAATAGAGAGCGGTGTGCTGGACCCTTATTTGGCCTCGATTATACCTATGGTGGGCGCTTCAGGAGCAATCTACGGATTGCTGCTTGCCTACGGAGTGCTCTTCCCCAATAATGTCTTGACTCTCTTCTTCCCGCCTGTCTCGCTTAAGGCAAAGTATATGGTATTTGTCTTTGGCGGACTGGAGTTCCTTCTGGGGCTTGGCGGCTCAGGCGATGGTGTGGCACACTTTGCGCACCTTGGCGGAATGCTCTTTGGTTTTGTAATTCTTATGATTTGGAAGAGGGGAAACAAATTGTATTAAATAGATGACAAAGAAGAAGAGACGCACACATTGGTTCTTTGGCCTGCTCTTCCGCATATTGTTGATAGTTGCGGCAGCTGCAATGGTGCTCTCGTATGTTGCGCTCTTTGTAAACCCCTCCAAATGCGCCCTCCCGCTCCTCTTCGGGCTCTTCTTCATACCTATCCTCTTCCTTAATGTGCTGCTGATGGTGGTAGCACTTGCAAACCGCAGCAAATCTGTGTGGATTCCAATAATTGTGGCGTTGCCCTCCCTGCTCTATGCGGAACTCTTCTACAAGTTTAGTGCAGGAGATACTCCCGATAAGGAGGGAATAGTAATGAGAGTGGAGAGCTTTAATGTGGGAATGTTCTCATCCTCATCTCTTTATAAAACAAGAGATGCTTGCAGGAAGGCTCTGGTGGAGTCTCTGCAGCGCACTTCTCCCGATGTGGTCTCTCTGCAGGAGTTCTTTGTGGAGAACTATCAGATGGCAGATACCCTGCTGGGCAGGCTCTATCCCTACAGGCACTATCACCTCTTTAAAGTGCACAATGGAAAGCTCTTTGGCAACATAATCTTAAGCAAGCTGCCAATTATGGAGAGCGGAACCATACGCTTCCGCAGAAGCACAAACCTCTCTGTTTGGGCAGATATAGACCATTATGGAAGAAGAATCAGAGTATATAACAATCATCTGGAGTCCTACAACATCTCTTTTACCTCTCTTGTAAAGAGGTTTGCGGAGGAGGAGTCGGCAGAGCAGATTGGTATGCAATTGGAAGAGGTGGGGCAGAAGATGATAGGAACAGTAATAAGGCGTTCAGACCAGGCCAACGCCATTCTTGAGAATATTAACGGGTGCAGTTTCCCTGCCATAATATGCGGGGATTTTAACGACACCCCTATGTCATACGTATATCACACTCTTGCAAAGGGACGCAAAGACTCCTTTAAGGATTGCGGCAAGGGCTTCGGGAGCACATTCGCTCCATTGTGGCCACTGCTTAGGATAGATTATATCATCTATCCGGAGGAGTATTGCGGTATGAGCCATAAGGTTCTTAAGGAGAATATCTCCGACCACTATCCCGTTGTAGCGGAAATAATTATTTGATATGAGCATTATTGGAATTGATGCCAAGAGGGCATTTATGAACTTCTCCGGACTGGGAAACTACAGCAGGGCATTTATCTCTGCAATGAGCAGTTACTATCCGCAAAGGAGATATATTCTCTACACCCCCAAAAACAGGCTGCGCCCCGGAATGGAGGATTTCCTCAACTCTCCCCAGATTGAGGTAAGGATGCCGCACGGTCTTAACGCGCTGCTCTCCAGTATGCTTTGGAGAAGCCATACCATAAGCCGCAATATAGCTGCAGATGGAGTGGAGCTCTATCATGGCCTAAGCGGGGAGTTGCCCCTTAGTCCCATCTCTGCCAAGAGGGTGGTTACTATGCACGATGCCATCTTTATGCGTTTTCCTCAGCTCTACAAGCCTATAGACCGCAGGGTATATGCTAAGAAGTTTACCGCAGCCTGCAAAAGCGCAGATAAGATTGTGGCAATTAGCCGGGCAACTGCAGATGATATAATCCATTACTTTGGCGCGGATCCAGCCAAGATAGAGGTAATATATCAGGGCTGCGACAGAATCTTCTATAATATTCCTTCGCAGAGCGATGTTGAATTGGTAAGGGCCAAATACAGCCTTCCTCCAAAATATATATTGAGCGTGGGCACAATAGAGGAGAGAAAGAATCTTGTAACAACGGTAAGGGCGCTGAAGGAGCTCCCAAGCGAGATTTCGCTTGTTGCAGTGGGCAGGCCTACACCATATATGGAGAGGGTTAAGGCGGCAATCTCCGAGTTGGGACTGGAGAGCAGGGTGCAATTTATCCACGGCGCCTCCTTTGCAGATTTCCCTGCCATTTACAAGGGGGCGGAGGCACTGGTCTATATCTCCATCTACGAGGGCTTTGGGCTGCCTGTGCTGGAGGGCATAACCGTGGGGGTTCCGGTAGTAACCTCCAATCTCTCGGCTATGCCGGAGGCCGGTGGAGATGCGGTCTGCCTTGTAGACCCTTCAAACAGCTCTCTTACTGCCAAGGCGCTGAAGGAGATTTGTTACACACCGGGCTTTGCAGAGGAGATGGTGCGCAGAGGTTATGCTTACTCTAAGAATTTTGTGGATACAAAGATGGCCGCCTCTGTAAATGAGATTTATGATTCACTTTTAAAATAGTTGTAAATGCAAAAGAGAGAGAGAGAAGTGCATCCGCTTCTTGCCAAGGAGGTAGAGAGTGCTGCCGCCATTGTGGCAAATGGGGGAGTTATCCTTTACCCTACAGATACCGTCTGGGGCATAGGCTGCGATGCCACCAATGCTGCCGCTGTGGCAAAGGTATTTGAGATTAAGCAGCGTGCGGAGTCAAAGAGCCTCATACTGCTTGCTGCAGATATGGATATGGTATGCAGATATGTCCGGCAGATCCCGGAGATAGCTATAGACCTGGTAGAGGTAAATGACAAGCCAATGACAATAATCTACCCCGGCGCAATGGGGCTTGCAGAGGGCGTAGTGGCAGAGGATGGCTCTGTGGGCATCCGTATTCCCGATAATGATTTCTGCAGAATGCTCATAAGACGCATCAGAAGGCCGCTTGTCTCCACCTCTGCCAATATATCGGGAGAGGCAACTCCAAAGAGGTTTGAGGAGATATCCTCTGCGGTGAAGGAGAGTGTGGACCACATTGTGGACCCGCGTCTGGACAAATCTACCCACAAAGCTTCGCAGATTATCAAGGTGGGGCTGAAGGGG
>SFUD01000028.1 GCA_004561775.1 bacterium
ATTATCGTTTGTCAATAATTTTAAGGAATCCTGTAAGGTTAATTAAAAAGTGTAAGCTGCTTATTGGATTCATCCAGTAAGCTTTTTTTTTAGACAACTTTTACTTGTAATTTGTAAGTATAATGAATAAATTAAGAAGCAGTGTAACCTTTGAAGGTAGAAAGATGGCCGGAGCAAGGGCTCTTTGGTTTGCCAACGGAATGAAGAGAAGCCAAATGGGAAAACCTGTAATTGCTGTTGTAAACTCCTTTACACAGTTTGTCCCGGGTCACGTGCATCTGCATCAGGCCGGTCAATATGTAAAGAGTGTTATAGAGGAGGCCGGATGCTTTGCGGCAGAGTTCAATACCATTGCAATAGATGACGGAATAGCTATGGGTCACAGCGGTATGCTCTATTCTCTCCCTTCCAGGGATGTCATTGCAGATAGCGTTGAATATATGTGCAATGCGCATAAGGCAGATGCTATGATCTGCATCTCCAACTGCGACAAGATTACTCCGGGTATGCTTATGGCTGCAATGAGGCTGAATATCCCTACGGTCTTTGTATCGGGAGGGCCTATGGAGGCAGGAAGAGTAAAGGGCGCAGACTCGGACCTTATAGATATAATGGTAAAGGGTGCAGACCCTCAAGTGAGCGATGCGGAGATGGAGGATTTGGAGCAGGGCGGCTGCCCTACCTGCGGTTGCTGTTCGGGAATGTTCACAGCAAACTCTATGAACTGCCTTACAGAGGCTCTTGGTCTTGCTCTTGTTGGAAACGGCACCATTCTGGCTACCCACGCAAACCGCAAGGCGCTGCTTAAGAGAGGCGCAGAGTTGGTGGTAAAGCTTGCAAACGAGTACTATTTTAATGATAATGAGAAGGTTCTGCCACGCTCAATAGCTACTAAGGAGGCTTTTGAGAATGCAATGATGCTGGATATTGCAATGGGCGGTTCTACCAATACCGTACTCCACCTGCTGGCAGTTGCGCACGAGGCTGGGGTTGATTTTACTATGAAGGATGTGGACAGGCTCTCCAGAGTGGTGCCAGTGCTCTGCAAAGTCTCCCCAACCTGCAGCTATCATATTCAGGATGTTAACCGCGCAGGCGGAGTTATGGGCATTATGGGAGAACTCTCAAGAGGGGGCTATCTCCACTGCAATACTGCGAGAGTAGATTATGCTTCTCTTGGTGAGGCGCTTGCAGAGAATGATATAATGGCAGGCAACAATCGGGAGAAGGCGGTTCAGGAGGATTCTCCTCTCCACAGATATCTCTCTGCTCCGGGTTATAAGCGTACCGTAGAGCTGGGCGGCAACAATACTTATTATAAGGAGTTGGATCTTGACAGGGCCTCCGGCTGCATAAGGGATTTGGAGCATGCTTATGCTAAGGATGGAGGTTTGGCTGTGCTCTTTGGCAATATTGCGCCTAAGGGCTGCATTGTTAAGAGTGCCGGCGTGCCGCAGGATATGCTTCTCTTTAAGGGCAAGGCTGTTGTCTTTGAGAGTCAGGAGGATGCCGTTGAGGGTATCCTTGGGGGCAAAGTTAAGAGCGGAGATGTGGTAGTTATCCGCTACGAAGGGCCTAAGGGCGGCCCGGGTATGCAGGAGATGCTCTATCCAACCTCGTTCCTTAAGAGTATGCACCTTCATACAAGTTGCGCACTTATTACAGATGGCAGGTTCTCCGGCGGAACAAGCGGTCTCTCCATTGGTCATATCTCTCCGGAGGCTGCAAACAAGGGGCCTATTGCTCTTGTTAAGGAGGGCGACATTATTGAGATTGACATACCGGGCAGGGGCATAAAATTATGCGTAAGCGACGCGGAACTGGAGGAGCGCCGCAAAGAACTTGAGGCTGCCGGCGGTTATAAGCCTGTAGCAAGGGAGAGAGAGATTAGCAAGGCGCTTAAGGCGTATGCTTCGCTTGCCGGTTCTGCAGATATAGGTGGTGTAAGAATTATTTAACTCTTTGGAAATGACGCACGGACATAAAATTACTGGAGCAGAGGCGCTTATAAGGGCAATAGCCGACGAAGGGATAGATACCGTATTCGGATATCCCGGAGGTACTATTATCAATATCTACGACAAGCTCTATGAGAACAATTACAGAATAAAACACCTGCTTATGCGCCACGAGCAGGCTGCTGTTCACGCTGCAGAGGGGTATGCAAGAAGTACCGGCAAGGTGGGTGTCTGCATTGCCACAGCAGGCCCTGGAGCAACCAACCTGGTTACAGGTATTGCAGATGCTATGATGGATTCCACTCCTATCATCTGCATTACAGGACAGGTTAGCGCAGATGTGCTGGGCACCAACTTCTTCCAGGAGGCAGATATGATAAGCGTTACCATACCTATTACCAAATGGAGCTATCAGATTACCAAGGCAGAGGAGATTCCCTCTGTAATGGCGCAGGCCTTCTACATTGCCAAGAGCGGCAGACCGGGCCCTGTGGTAATCTCCTTTACCAAGAATGCTCAGGTGGAGCTGGTGGACTATACCTATAACAGAAGAGCTGCCGCACAGGAGGTTGAGGAGATGCGCGGAATGTACTCAATGAAGGTAGATGCGCAGCTAAATGCCACAGAGACAGAGTATAAACTGGAACAGGCGGCAGAATTGCTCAATAATGCAGAGAAGCCGCTTATTATTGCAGGACAGGGCGTGCTGCTCTCCGGAGCTTGCGACCTGCTCAAGCAGATTGCAGAGAGGGCCAACATTCCGGTTGCCTCCACCCTGCTTGGCTTGGGTTGTATGAACTGCAAAAATCCTCTCTACCTTGGTATGGTTGGAATGCACGGCAATATTGCTCCTAACAAGATGACTCAACTCTCCGATGCCATACTTGCAGTTGGAATGCGCTTCTCCGACAGGGTTACCGGAGCTGTAAAGGGCTATGCTCCCAATGCCCGCATAATTCACATAGATATAGACAAATCGGAGTTTGACAAGAATGTCTTTGCAGATATAAAACTGCACGGAGATGCAAAGGAGCTTCTCTCCAGACTCCTGCCTCTCCTCAAATTCAAAGAGAGAGCGGACTGGCTGGAGTACGGACGCCAGAAGAGGGCGGATGAGAAGCAGATGATTACCCTTCCGCAGCTAAAGAGCGAAGGACCTCTGCGTATGTCGCAGGTGATAGAGGCGCTGAACGACAAATTCAAGAGCAAGAGGATAGTTGTTACGGATGTGGGACAGAACCAGATGTTTGCAGCACGCTACATAAGGATGACCAGAAATGTCAAATGGCTCACATCGGGAGGACTTGGAACAATGGGATACTCCCTCCCTGCTGCAATAGGCGCAAAGTGCGGCAATCCGGATGCGGAGGTTATTGCAATAATGGGCGATGGCGGCTTCCAGATGAATATGCAGGAGCTGGGCACAATTATGGCAAACAACATAAATATAAAGATTGTGCTTATGAACAACTCCTTCCTTGGAATGGTGCGTCAGTGGCAAGACCTCTTCTTTAACAAGAGATACTCCTTTACCCATTTGGATAATCCCGATTTTCAGATGCTTTGCGAGGCCTATGGCATAGAGCACAAGAGGGTTACCAACAAAGAGGAGATGCGCGTGGCAGTGCAGGAGATGCACCTTAGCAACAAATCTTACCTTATAGAGGCAATCATAGCAAAAGAGGAGAATGTCTTCCCGATGATACCGGGCGGCAAGACCCTGGATGGTATAATTTACAAATAAGAGATTATGGTACAGAACTTTACAATAGTGGCAGACGGCAAGAACAGGTTGGAGGTATTGAGCAGGATTACTGCCGTGCTTCTGCAAAAACAGATACCTGTAGAGAAGCTCTTCTTTGACAGTTCCGGAAATGGCGTAGGCAGAATAAAGATCTTCTGCCAGACAGAGAGAGAAGATATTCTAAAGAGAGCTGTCAACCAGATTGGCAGTATGGTAGATATATTTCAGGCCTATTATATAGAGGATAAAAAGAGATAACAAATTATATAAACGTTAAAAATCAGAGAAAATTATGGCAACAATGAATTTTGGCGGCGTAGAGGAGAAGGTAGTAACCCGCGCCGAGTTCCCGCTTGCTCACGCAAGAGAGGTATTGGCTAATGAGACAATTGCAGTACTTGGCTATGGCGTACAGGGTCCTGGTCAGTCTATGAACCTTAGAGACAATGGATTTAATGTAATTGTTGGACAGCGCAAAGGCTCAAAGAGCTGGGATAAGGCAGTTGCAGACGGTTGGGTTCCGGGCGAGACACTCTTCGAACTGGAGGAGGCTTGCCAGAGAGGCACAATCATAGAGTTCCTTCTTTCAGATGCAGGTCAGATATCTGCTTGGCCAATGGTAAAGAAGCACCTTACACCGGGCAAGGCTCTCTACTTCTCACACGGCTTCGGCATCACCTATAACGACCGTACCGGCATTGTTCCTCCAAAGGATGTAGATGTAATAATGGTTGCTCCAAAGGGTTCCGGAACATCTCTCCGCAGACTCTTCCTTGAGGGCAGAGGCCTCAACTCATCATACGCCATCTATCAGGATGCAACAGGCAAGGCATACGACAGGGTAATAGCAATGGGCGTAGGCGTAGGCAGCGGCTACCTCTTTGAGACCACCTTCAAGAGAGAGGTTTACTCAGACCTTACCGGCGAGCGCGGCACACTTATGGGTGCTATCCAGGGCATCTTTGCTGCACAGTACGACACCCTCCGCGAGCATGGCCACACCCCTTCAGAGGCCTTCAACGAGACCATAGAGGAGCTCTCACAGAGCCTTCTTCCACTTGTAGCAGAGAATGGTATGGACTGGATGTACGCAAACTGCTCAACCACCGCACAGCGCGGCGCATTGGACTGGTGGAAACGCTTCCGCGACGCAGCAAAACCAGTATTCGAGCAGCTTTATGAGAGCGTAAAGAGCGGCAACGAGGCACAGATCTCTATAGACTCCAACAGCAAACCAGACTACAGAGTTAAACTTGAGGCAGAACTTAAAGAGTTGCACGACAGCGAGATGTGGCGCACAGGCGAGACTGTTCGCGCACTCCGTCCAGAGAGAAACTAATTATGGAACCGAGAGACTATTTTCCTCAGTTACACAAGATATCGGAGGCCAGAATGGTGTTGGGAGAGATACTCTCTCCCACCCTGCTGGCACCTAACCCTTACCTTGGCAGGAAATACAATGCCAACATACTGCTCAAGAGGGAGGACCTGCAGATTGTACGCTCCTACAAAATCAGGGGAGCATACAACAAAATCAGGCACCTCAGCGCAGAGCAGATGAAGTGCGGAGTAGTCTGCGCAAGTGCCGGCAACCACGCTCAGGGAGTGGCCTTCTCCTGCAACAAATTAGGCATCAAGGGCTATATCTATATGCCTGAGACAACACCAAAGCAGAAGATTCAGCAGGTGCGCATGTTCGGAGAGGATAATGTAGAGATAATCCTCACAGGCGACAACTTTGATGCTGCCAACAAGAGCGCGCGCGAATTTGCGCAGAAGGAGGGCAAAACCTTCATTCCACCCTTCGACGACCCTCAGATAATAGAGGGGCAGGCCACCATTGGAATGGAGATATTGCAGGAGTGCAAAGGAGTGCCGGACTATATCTTTGTCCCGATAGGAGGAGGCGGATTGGCCTCCGGCGTTGGAGCCTGCATAAAACAGATGAGCCCATCCACCAAGATAATTGGCGTTGAGCCTGCAGGAGCTGCGGGAATGAAGTGCTCTTTGGAAGCGGGAAAGGTTACCACGCTGGATAAGGTAGACAACTTTGTAGACGGAGCAGCTGTACGCAGAGTTGGAGACTATACCTTTGAGATATGCAAAAAGGTGCTGGACGACATTGTAGTAGTGCCGGAGGGTGCTGTCTGCTCCACCATACTTGAGATGTACAACAGAAACGCCATTGTAGTTGAACCTGCCGGCGCTCTCTCTGTTGCAGCTCTGGACTTCTACGCAGAGAAGATAAAGGGCAAGAATGTAGTCTGCGTAATAAGCGGAAGCAACAACGACATTACCAGAATGGAGGAGATTCGTGAGAGATCCCTCCTCTACAGCGGACTCAAACACTACTTTATCATAAGAATGGCGCAGCGTTCTGGAGCTCTTCTCTCATTTGTAAGAGATGTGCTGGGTCCTAAAGACGACATCACATACTTCTCATACATAAAGAAGACCAACAGGGAGCAGGGGCCAATCATAATTGGAATAGAGCTCTCCTCGCCCGGAGATTTTGAACCGCTTATTCATAGGATGGAGGCCAACGGCATTGTTTACGAATACCTTAACAACAACAGCGACCTCTTTGAGTTTCTCATCTGACACATTAGAAAACAATTAAAAAAGATAAAACATTTGCACTATGGACTGGTCAAAACTAACATTCAAATACTCCAAGACAAACACAGTTGTCTCAACTCTCTACAGCAACGGAGAATGGGGTCCAATCAAGAGCCAGAAAGAAGACTCCTTCAACCTTACTGTCTTCTCCCCATCCCTCCACTATGGTATGTCCTGCTTTGAGGGATTTAAGGCCTTCAGGGGCGTAGACGGAAAAGTGCGTATGTTCAGACCTTACGAGAACGCGCGCAGATTCCAGAGATCCGCAGCCTTCCTTGGCATACCTGCCCCGGATGAGGAGCTCTTTGTAAAGGTGTGCACACAGGCGGTAGCCGAGAATCTGGACTTCCTGCCCCCTTACGAATCCAGAGCATCCCTCTATGTAAGACCGCTGCTTGTAACCACAATCCCATCCTGCAACCTTGTACCGCAGAATGACGGAATTCTCTTTATGGTAATCACAATGCCTGTTGGCGCCTATGCAGGAGCAAACCTCCACTCCATAAAGAGTGTGATTGCAAGGGATTACGACCGTGCGGCACCAAAGGGAAGCGGCACAGTAAAGATTAGCGGCAACTACGCAGAGGCAATGTTTGCCGGCGGAGAGGCCGTAAGACTCGGTTACAAAGATGTGCTCTACCTTAATCCGGGCGAGTACAAATACATAGATGAGTTCTCCTCCGCAAACTTCTTTGGAATAAAGGATAACACATACGTAACCCCTCTCTCAAATACTGTTCTCCCATCAATCACCAACAAGTCCCTCCAGCAGATAGCCCAGGACCTTGGAATGAAGATGGAGAAGAGAAAGGTTCCGGTAGAAGAGCTGGCAGAATTTGAAGAGGTTGGCCAGTGCGGCACTGCAGTTGTCATTACCCCGGTAGATACCATAGATGACAAAGAGGCCCTTGCCGCTGCAGAGATTAAGAGAAGATACCACTACGACTACGGCCAGCGCGGCTGTGGAGAGAAGAGCGAACTCCTCTACAAAACCATCACCGGCATCCAATACGGCGAACTGGAAGACACCCACGACTGGTGCCTGTACCTCTAGCGCCGCCACCTCTGATACGGCCAAACGCCTATCCAAAAAGAGACCCTCCACACCTTGGAACTTGACAAAGTGCGGAGGGTCTTTTGCGTTAGAGTGTTGTCAAAATTTGCAGCTATTTGATTACACCCAGCTCTTTGCCTACTTTGGTGAAGGCGGCGATGCATTTGTCCAGATGCTCACGCTGATGGCCGGCAGAGACCTGCACACGTATTCTGGCCTGGCCCTTTGGTACTACCGGATAGTAGAATCCTGTTACATAGATACCCTCTTCCAGCAGTTTGGCAGCCATTATCTG
>SFUD01000029.1 GCA_004561775.1 bacterium
GAGTTTCCTTATTATGATGCTTCTTATCTTTGTTGTGATGTATTTCTTTATGATACGTCCTCAGCAGAAGAAACAGAAGGAGATTGCCAAATTCAGAAATGAGCTGAAGAAGGGAGATAAGATTGTTACAATAGGCGGCATCTACGGTACAGTGGATGAGATTAGGGAGAAGTATGTGATTATTGTTGTAGATGGTGACGTTAACCCCGTGTAGACAAGAGCGCTATTGTAAAGGATATGAGTGACGTTCCTGCAAAGTAGTCCGGCAGGAGTTAATGCAAAATAATGTTTGCAGAGAGAGTAAAAGAGAGCTTTAAGAGGGCAGGGAAGAATTGGTCTGTACTGATTGTTTCTCTGCTCTTGGCCGTTATTATGTGGATAACCCTAATCTTTTCAGAGGATTATTCATACGATTTAAGTTATAACCTAACCATAGAGACTGCCATTCCCGGCAGGGCTATGAATGCCTCTGCAAAGAGCGCGCTTAGCATAAAGGGAACTGCATCGGGATACTATCTGCTGCAGAAGACCTACACAGGCACTTACGACAACCTTAGCATCTCCGTAAACCCAAGGTGGCTTGTGCACAAAGGTGGAGATGAGTTTGCGCTGCCAGGGCCCGCAATAAAGCAATTGGTGCAAGAGGCTCTTGGCGAGAGAGTTGCAATAGAGTGGATTGCTTCAGACACGCTCTATTTTGATATTCCGCAGGAGTCTAACCGCAAGGTGCCTGTAGTGGCGCTGGCATCCCTTAAGTTCAAAAGCCAATATATGCAGGTGGGGCCGCTTAAGCTTACTCCCGATTCTGTGCTGGTTTATGGCCCGGTGGAGCTTTTGGAGAATATAGACTCCATACATACCCTTCCGCTTAATCTAAAAGAGATTGAGAGTGCGCAGCAGGGTATCCTCTCTCTCTCCCATATAAGCAATGTTACCATCTCTCCAAATGAGGTCTCATACAGTTTTGATGTCTGCAGATATGTGGAGAAGCGCATACAGTTGCCTGTGGGTGTTGCCAATCTTCCAGGATCTCTTATGGTGGCGGTAATCCCCCAGCGGGTAGAGTTGCGCTACAGGGTGCCTATTCCTGGAAAGGCTCTCTTCTCTCCGGCAGATTTTAAGGCTGAGGTAGACCTCTCCAATTTTGATGCGCTTGAGCATAATGTTGCCAGGGTTGTCCTCTCAAGAGCGCCAAAAGAGGTGGTCTGGTATGAGTTTAACCACAAGTTTGTGGAGGTTATCTACAAATGAATATGTAAACTTTTTTGGCTATGAAGAGATTTGCAATAACCGGAGGAATAGGGAGTGGCAAGAGTTTTGTGTGCGCTCTCTTCTCAAAGATGGGCATTCCTGTCTATCTCTCGGATGCCCGCACAAAGGCGCTTTACCAGAGCGACAGGAAGTTGCTTGCCTCTCTGGCGCAAGTTGTGGGTGCAGATGTTGTTAAGGAGGGCAGATTGGATAAATCGCTGATGGCCAAGAGAATATTCTCTAACCAGGAGCTCTTGCTGCAGGTGGAGGCTCTGGTGCACCCCGCTGTAGTTGCAGATTTTATAAAATGGGCAGATGAGCAGGAGCGTCTCTTTGCGCCGCCCTTTGTGCTTATGGAGTCTGCCATTGTTTTGGAGAAGCCGCTTGTGCGCGCAAGTGTGGAGAAGGTGATAACCCTCACCGCTCCAATGGATGTGCGTCTTGCAAGGATTATTGCCAGAGATGGGGTAGGGGAAGAGGAGGCTCAGAGAAGAATAGCCGTGCAGTGGGATGATTCCAAAAGAGAGGCTCTCTCCCACTATATAATAGTAAATGATGGTGTTGCTCCGTTGCTGCCTCAGTTGGAGAGAATTGTTGAGGCGGAGCGGCAGTTATAGCAGTTTTAAAAGAAGAAGAGTATGGGATTTGGAAAATGGATATCGGGAGCAGTAGGTTGGGCTCTTGCGGGGCCAATCGGAGGCCTGCTGGGCTATCTGCTTGGAAGTGTTTATGATATGAGCAATGAGCAGAAGTCTGCGAATGGAGAGGCTTCCGGTGGCAGAAGAGTGAATTTTGGAGCTGCCTACAACGATTACTCCGCGCAGGAGCGTCGCAACAGCTTTATGCTCTCTCTGCTGGTGCTCTCCTCTGCAGTTATGCGCGCAGATGGCAAGACAATGCGATCGGAGCTGGATTATGTAAAGCAGTTTATCCGCAATAATTTTGGAGAGTATGCGGTTGGGGATGCTTTGGCAATTCTTAAGGAGCTCTCTGCCAAAGAGATAAACTTAAATGAGGTGTGCGGGCAGATAAAATTCTATATGAACTCCTCGCAGCGTCTCCAGCTCTTCCACTATCTTGCGGGCATTGCCGCCGCAGATGGTTCTGTGGCAGAGGCGGAGCTCTCCACTCTGCGCACAATAGCCTCACAGCTGGGGCTTCCAAATGCAGATGTGGAGTCTATTCTGGCGCTCTTTGGCCAGAGCGTGGAGTCTGCTTACAAAGTGCTTGAGATTACTCCCGATGCTACAGACGATGAGGTTAAGCGTGCCTACAAGAGAATGGCTATGAAGTACCATCCGGACAGGGTTGCAACCCTTGGAGAAGATGTGCGCCTTAAGGCTGAAGAGAAGTTTAAGGCTGTTGCGGAGGCTTATGAGTGCATAAAGAAGGAGAGGGGATTGTAATTGCTTGCTCTCACATTTTTATTACTTTTGCAGTTATATTTCAATTATAGATATATTATAGACAGATTATAGTAATGAAGACAGATTTAAAGAAGATTTTGGCAGTAGGAGGTCAGTCGGGCCTTTTCAACTATTTGGCTCACACCAGAGGCGGCGCAATAATAGAATCTATAGTAACAAAGAAGAGAACCTCTGTGGGAATAGATGCTAAGATTACATCTCTTGCAGATATCTCTATATATACAGACGAGGGTGAGGCAAAGTTGCAGGAGGTGTTGGAGAGTATGCATGCCATTCTTGGAGAGAAGGATGCTCCCTCTTCCAAGAGCAATCCCGCAGAGATTAAGGCTCTCTTTGCAGAGGCTCTGCCTAACTATGATGCAGACCGTTTCTACGTGTCACATATGAAGAAGGTGGTTGATTGGTACAACTGCCTGAAGAACTATGCCTCTCTGGATTTTGAGCAGGAGGAGCAGCAAGAGCAGGAGCAGCAGTAGCAGAACTAAGAGGGTGTGAATGAGTAGTCAGAGGGTTAAGCTTATAAGTCTGGGGTGCTCCAAGAATCTTGTGGATTCCGAGCATCTGCTAAGGCAGATTGCAGAGAGCGGTGTGGAGATTGTGCCCGCAGAGGCGCCCTATTCTGCAGACCACGCGCTGGATGTGGTGGTGATAAATACCTGCGGCTTTATTGCAGATGCAAAAGAGGAGTCTGTAAATACCATTCTGGAGGCCGTAGAGGCAAAGAGGCTGGGGATGGTCTCAAAGATATTGGTCTTTGGATGTCTCTCGCAGCGCTATCGGGAAGAGCTTATAAAGGAGATTCCGGAGGTGGATGGCTTCTTTGGAGCATTTGAGAGCAGAGAGGTGTTGCGCGCTATGGGCATTCCATTTAAGAAGAGTCTCTGCCGGCAGCGCTATCTTACCACTCCAAAGCATTATGCTTACCTTAAAATCTCTGAGGGTTGCAACAGGCATTGCGCCTATTGCGCCATTCCGGGAATGCGGGGCAAGCACATCTCCGTACCGGTAGAAGAGCTGGTGGAGGAGGCTAAAAACCTTGCTGCAGAGGGGGTAAAGGAGCTTATTATAATTGCTCAGGATATTACCTATTATGGCCTGGATCTCTACGGCAAGCGCTCTCTGGGCAGGCTGCTCAAAGAACTTTGCAGGGTTGAGGGCATAGAATGGATAAGGCTGCACTACTCCTATCCTGCCTCTTTCCCGAAGGATGTTATTGCTATAATGGCCTCTGAACCAAAAATTTGCAAGTATATGGACATACCTCTTCAGCACTCTTCCACAAAGGTGCTAAAGGCTATGAAGAGGGGAGTGGATGCAAAGAGAACGCAGGAGCTCATAGATGCCTTCCGCAAGGCTCTGCCCGGCATTACTCTGCGCACTACAATGATGGTGGGCTTTCCGGGCGAGGATGCAAGGGAGTTTGCCAAGCTGATGGAGTTTGTAAGGCGCAACCGCTTCGACCGGCTTGGAGCCTTTACCTACTCGGAGGAGGAGGGGACCTATGCGGCAGAGCACTATAAGGATAGCGTTCGCGCTGCAACAAAAGAGCGCCGCTATGCCGCCCTTATGCAACTGCAGAGTTCCATCTCTTTGGAAAATAACAGCAGGCGCATAGGAACGCAGGAGAGGGTGATTGTGGATTCCTGCTCCGTTGGAGAGGGAGTGTGGATTGCCCGCAGCAGGAGCGAGAGCCCGGAGGTAGATGGCATTATAAAAGTTGCAATACCAAAAGGCTTCTCAAAGCCGGCGCAACTAGTTGGCTCCTTTATAGAGGTAAAGATTACAGGTGCGGATGAGTATGACCTGGAGGCTGAGATGATATTATAATAAACAAACCATTAAATATTTGAGATATGAAATTACTAGAAGGAAAAGTGGCTCTTGTAACCGGAGCTGCAAGAGGCATTGGCAAGGCCGTTGCTCTTAAATTTGCCGCAGAGGGCGCAGATATTGCCTTTACAGACCTTGTAATAGATGAGAATGGTCAGAAGACAAAGAGCGAGATTGAGGCCTTTGGCGTAAGGGTGCTTGCAATAGCCTCCAACGCTGCTAATTTTGAGGAGTGCCACAATGTTGTAGATACAATTGTTAAGGAGTTTGGCAGATTGGATATTCTGGTAAACAACGCCGGCATAACAAAGGATGGCCTTATGCTCAGAATGTCTGAGGCACAGTGGGATGCTGTAATTAATGTTAACCTTAAGTCTGCATTCAACTTCATCCACGCAGTAAGCCCGGTTATGATGCGCCAGAAGAGCGGCTCAATCATAAATATGAGCTCTGTAGTTGGTGTTCACGGCAATGCCGGCCAGTGCAACTATTCTGCATCAAAGGCAGGTATGATTGGTCTTGCAAAATCCATTGGTCAGGAGTTGGGCCCAAGAGGCATCCGCGCAAATGCAGTGGCGCCGGGCTTTATCATTACAGATATGACAGCCAAGCTTCCGGACGAGATTAAGGCAGATTGGATGAAGAAGATTCCTCTCCGCAGAGGCGGTACACCTGAGGATATTGCAAATGTCTGCACCTTCCTTGCAAGTGATATGTCCTCTTACGTTAACGGTCAGGTTATCAGCATCTGCGGCGGTATGATGATGTAATCTGCAGAGTGCAGGATATTTGAAATATTAACAAACAACAGAGAATGAAGAGTTCTTACAATTGCCCGTTTGCCGCACTTCTGCTTTCTGCATTGGTGCTGCTTTGTGCCTCTTGTGGCCCTCTCTATCACTACTTCAGCGTGGATAAGAGAGTTGAGAGCGCAACTCGTATAGATTTTGGAGATAATATTCCCGATATCTATATGGTTTACCCGGTAGATGCTCAAGGCAAGGCAATTAAGAGCGACAGTTTAAGTTACTCTTCGCTCTCGCTCTCTCTTGCAAGCTCCCTGGAGGAGTTGAGGGAGATGGAGAGCGGTTCTGTTGGCGTCTATACCCTTCCCTCAGACAACTTCTGCGGACTTGCTGAGGGAAAGGATATTGCCTATCTGAGAAAGCTTGTGGAGCAGGGCGGTTCTCCGCTGCAAATCTTTGTAAGCAACCTTAAGTTCTACAACTATCAGGTAAGCGGTTTTAACGGCAAGAGCCCTGTAAGGGTTGCCGTGCCATTCTCTCTCCTTCTGGAGATTTTTGACGCGGAGCGCGATACACTTCTGTATAGACGCAACCAGATGGATACGCTCATCTTTACAACTCAGTTGGATAACTATTCGGAGAGCTCTCTTGTAAGTTATCTGCAGAGCAACCAGGAGTTTATGGCCAGCAGCTACGGCAAATTCCTTGCTACAAGAATCTCTGATTATTGGATAACAAAGGAGCTGCTCCTGCTCAATTACGGCCATCTGGAGAATTGGGACAAGGGCTACAGGCTTGCCACAGAGCAATATGACTGGGATGGCGCAATAAAGCTCTTTATGCCATATACTGCAATGGAGGAGAATGTAAAGGCCTCGCACGCTGCCTACAACGTTGCAACCTGCCTCTATGCGCAGGGCAAGTTGGAACTGGCAATGGAGTGGGTTCTCTATGCGCAGAAGCGCCACAACTTTGCAGATTTGGCAGAACTTAAAGAGAAGCTTGAGAGGCTGGAGAGGCGCTAATCTGCTTCAATCACAATGCACACAGGCTCATTGCCTCCTGTGTGGAAATCTTCCCACATCTTTGTAAGGGTGCCGCTCTGCAGATTCCTTCTGAAGAGTTGCAGCACATTGCTGTTCTTGCAGGCAACAACCATATACTCCCCGCAGGGCGTTATTGCAAAATTACGCGGGTGTTTGGCGGTTGGAGTAAAACCCCTTCTGATAAGAGTGCCATCTGGAGCTATCTCATAATGCACTATGCCATCCTCTATATTGCGATTGCTGGAGTAGAGAAATCTCCCGTCTGGCGAGAGATGAATGTCTGCACTTGCCTGCGCGCCTGTCTGCTCTGTGGCAATCTCTTCAATATAAGCTAGTTGCAAATTCCACTCAGCTGCTTCTCCCCGCACAATGGAGTAGCGGAAAGAGATTATGCTTCCCGATATCTCATTAAGCAGATAAATCATCTTAAGACCTTTGTGTATTGCAAAGTGGCGTGGTCCGGAGCCCGGAGGCACGCTGCAGCAGGCGGGGCTGTTTGCAACAATTCCCTCAATTGCGCCATCGCTTCCCAAGAGGGCTCTGTAGAGTCTTAGCCTGTCCGAACCAAGGTCTGCCGCTACAATAAAGGTGCAGGGCGCACCATCGGGAGCGCTCTCCTCCAGCACCTGCAGGGAGTGTATGTGCGCCGCCCGCTGTCTGCGCTGCTCCGGCCCGCTGCCGCTCTCCTTTGGAGTATGGAGAGGAGTGCCTATGGCGCCATCCTGCAGTATGGGAAAGAGGGAGATATTGCCCCCAGTGTAGTTTGCAGTAAGGAGCCTCTTGTTGTGGCAGATAAGGTAGCAAGGGTCTGGTTGCACCTCTGCAGTGCGGTTTATTAGGTGCAGGCTCTCCTTCCCAAATGCGGAGAGAAGAGAGTTGTTGCCTGCCTCTGTTATTGCATAGATGCACTGGCCGGCAGAGGCAAGATAGGAGCTATGATGCACAGAAGCCCGGCCGGTCTCCACCGCCCAGGCTCCCTTATCAGGCTCCATCCTTAATCTAAGCAGATTATCTCCGTAGCACCCTATGTATAGAGTATAGTGCAAATCGGGTTATTTTTTAATCTTGAAGTTATCTTTAAGGGTGGCTGTTCTGTTAAAGACACTCTTTTGTGGAGTGGAATCCTTATCTTTAAAGAAATAGCCTATTC
>SFUD01000030.1 GCA_004561775.1 bacterium
TTTACCTCTTGCAGCACATTAGGCACATTTACAACAGAGGGCAAAGCATACTCGCGCGCAACCACTATGCCGTGAGAGAGCGCAGAACCAATCTCTGTTACCAGGCCGGCAATGCTGTTGTAGTATGGGGTCCAGCCTATATCTGTGCAAGCTGCTATCATTATCTCACCCTTCTGCAACTTTGCGGCATCATTCTCATCCCTTACCACTCTTGCAACTCCGGATGCAATGCCCCTTGAGACCGGTGTGCCGTGAAAGACGGTGGCATCGGGATTGGCACTTCCCGCCACCAAAGGCTGAGGCACACCCAGGGTAACATAAGGGAACTTAAGCTCCATCTGCTGCGGGAAGAGCCTTCTGCGCGCTATTGCTCTCTTAACCAGCGACTGGTTGCCCTTCAGGAGTTCTCCAACCTCCTCCTGACGCAGGAAATAGATGCAATCTGCATCGGGAAGCATATTCTCCTTTACCATAAGCGCCGCAAGCTGGCTATATGCCTCTTTAAAGAGATTGAGAGAATAGACTATCTTGGATTTTGTGTACTCCCTGTAGCAGACTCCCTTGCGGGCGTTAAGGATAAGTCTCATCTGCATCTTTCTCTTAAGGCCTGAGGTGCCCTGCAGAAGCTCCTCCGCATAATCCCTCCAGGAGCGCCGCTGAGACGCATTGGCATCCAGGTGAATGGAGGAGATGACACTTAAGAGGCTTGTAAAGAAGGAGTATTTGTTGCTGCGCCAGGATGGGCAACGTATCTCCATCTCGTGAATGCCCCTGTGGCCGTGCTTCCGCATAAAGGCCTCATACTCCTCCCTAACCTTTGCACTAGCCTTATTCTCCATATAATCTGCAAGTTGCTCAACAGAGAAATCCACTGCCTCCGGAATCTCCTCTACAATATGGCTGGAGAGCGAGCGCATCATCCTAAGCACATTTGCGCTCTCAAAGTCATCTATCTCTGTAAGGCAACCCGCCAAAGTGGATTGCAACTCATTTTTGTCCTTGTACTTCTTCTCCAGACTTATGGTAAGGATATTTGTCTGTCCGCCGGAGTAGTAAGAGGTGCAGTAGTGGTAAAAGTGCGTCCATTTGAGCTTTTCAAAATTCTCCAGAATCTGGGCATAAAGGCTATGCATATCTGCAGAGAGGTCAAACTTTATTGAGGCAACAACCTTGTCCATACCTCGCTTGGCCTTCTCTCCAGAGAAGATAAACTTCATAAAACGCAGGGTATTTCTCATTCTTGGAAAGAAGGAGAGATCCTTCATCTCTATATCCGGCATCCCCTCAAGCACCTTGCCGCAGATAGACAAATCAAGAGTATATTTCTTGGAACCATATACCGTATGACAAGCCCTGTACATATTTGTCATATTAAAGAACATATGGTTTGCATAAGAGGCTATATATGAGTATGGAGGCATAGCTCCATCTGTGCAACCTATCTGCCTGTAAGTCTCCATAACTCCCCAGTCCAGAGCATACATATTGGTAGAGAGGTTGAGAGGGGTTACCGCGCCCGGCATAACCTCGCCAATATTACCTGTAGTATTAACTGCCGCAGAGGCATCCAAAGGGCAGTCCAACTCATTAATTGTAACAGACTCCTCTATAGTTATAGGCCTTGCCTGCAGCCATTTAATCTTGTTGTCTGCGCCAATGGCCCACTCCAGATCCATAGGCATGCCAAAGAGCTCCTCCGCCCTGCTGCCTCCCTCTCCAAGCTCAATTGCCTCCTGCAGAGAGAGAAGGGCGCCATCCGGCATCTGCTCAACCCTTTTGCCCTTTACAAGATATTGCTGGGCCGCCATTCTTCCCGATACCAGATTCTCTCCAATACCCGGCACAGCCTCAACCAGCACATAACCCGGCCTCATAGGAGCCTGCGAAAAGATAACACCTGCCGTGCGGGCATCTACCATCTCCTGAACCACCACTGTCATCTCCCCGCTCTTAGAATTAAGAAATGTCTTGGAGTAGTTCTCCGCAGTGGCATTATGCAGAGAGGCAACACAATCTGCCGCAGCCCTCTTAAGCTCCTGCTCACCCTTAACATTAAGAAAAGTAGAGAACTGGCCTGCCGCAGAGAACTCATCTCCATCCTCCAAAGTAGCGGAAGACCTTACAGATACAGAGGCATATCCCTCTTCCCGATACTTCTTTGCAGCCTCCTCAAAACTCTCATCCTCTGCAATATCTGTAATAATAAAGCCGCGCGGTACGGAGTAACCGAAGCCGATGAGCCTATTGAGGCCTCTTGCCTTCCCTCCCACATTTGCCAGAATCTCCTGCGGAATATCTTTCAAATCAAAAATTCTTGCCATAATCAATCTATATATTTATCCCAGCGGGAACTGTCGCCATTAAACCCATACTCTATTGTCCCTCTGGCCTTTACACCACTAATATCGTAATCTGCTATACCCTCCTGAAAATAGTAGTTGCCACCGTCGAAAGGGGTAACCACATTCTCCTTGCGCTGCGCCTTTACAAGAAGTCGCCTGCCGTCTGTAAAGAGGCACTCCACCACAATCCTATCGGTACCAAGACCATTGTTATGGTCATATTCCAGCAACTTGTAATCTTTAAGGCTAACATTATGGTCCAGACCAATATTGGTATAACCCACAAAAATCCTCTTGAGCCTTGGATAGTTCACAATGCTGAAATTTAGGGCCTCGCCGGCATCTGTCATAGCCATAAGCCAGATATGGTCCTGCATATAGTTCCAATCTCTCTTGCCGAAGGAGTGGTCCCTTATGGCAGTCATCTCAACAGGGCAACTCTGCCCTCCAATCTCTATCGTACCGCTGAAGCGGCCCGTCTGCTCATAGTGATGCTGCTGATTCTTCTTGCTCTCCGGGCTCTTGTCTGTTCCCATATCGCTGGACATTGCCTCTGCAAAGAACTCCTTTGTCCACTTCTCTCTTGCAAAGGCGCGCGCCATACCTATAAAGCAGGCGTGGTACATTGCGTGGAAGGGAGGCAGTGTGGCAGTATATGTAACATCAAATCGGGATGGAAGAAGTTCTCCTGTTGCATTATCCTGCAGAATGCCGTCAAACTCCAGCCTCCACCTCTTTCCGGGCTCCAGGCAGGTTAGCCTTATAGGCTCCTCCCCTCTTGCAAAAGCCTGTTTGTCTATAGTATAAAACTTGCCCTCTCTTGTGTAAAGCACAAAGACCTCGCACCCGTAGCAGCGGTATGCTATTCGGAAGATAAGGCTATGCCCATCTGTGCTGTTGCCTCCAAAATAGTAACTGTTGTTTATAAGCTTGTCCTCTGTCTGTGGCAACTGATGCAGCTCCGCCTCTGTAAGGTCAAAGGGGGTGCTCTTTCTCTTTTTATCTATTGCTTTAAGAACAATCTGTTCCTTAATCCAACTCTTAAAACCCATAATTGCTCAAAATTACTTTGAGATGCAAAGATACAAAGGAATGTCGGGCTTGGATTTTTAGCAAAAAAGGAGCGGACCAATATCCGCCCCTCATAAGAAGAATTCGCCCCAAAGCCTCTCCACTCGCCCCAGAGGGCTATGCAATAAGGTTTTTATAGAGAAGCCAGCCGCTCATTGTAAGCACGGCAAGCGCCACAGATATCTTAATTATCTTTACTCCGCCCTTTATTGAGGCATAGGAACCGGCTACTCCGCCAAGAATATTGCCTACACCATAGATAAGCGCCACCGGCCAGTTGACCTGACCGTAAATGATAAATATTGCTAGGGCAATAGGTGTATAGATTACCACAGCAAACTGCTTTATGCCATTTGCATGCAACATATCCATACCCAGCATAAAATAGCTTCCAAAGATTATGAGCAATCCAACTCCTGCATGAGTAAAACCGCCGTAAAGGCCAATCAGAAAGAAGACAAAATACTTCCAAGGCGCAAACTGCTTCAGCACTGGGTTGTTGGTGGGTCTCTGAAGAAAGAGCAGAAGCGTCATTACGGGCAGCAAGAAACCCATTGCCGTCTCTATGATTGCGGGAGAGAGAATGGCCACCAGCTCTGCCCCGAAGAGCGCCCCTGCTGCCACGGGTATTCCCACTCTCACGCCTGTTCCAAGATTAAGATACCCCTCTCTCTTGAATATCAGAGAGGTTACAAGAAACTGCGCAAATACTCCAACTCTTGTAGTTCCGTTTGCAATATTGATAGGCATACCCATTGCCATAAAGAGCGCATAGGTAATGGCAGTTGCCATTCCTGCCACGGTATTTACAAATCCTACCACAAAGCCAACTCCCACAAGGATTGCAATAATTCCAGGAGAGAAGAGATCGGCGGACTCCAAAAAGTCAAAAAAATTCTCCATAACTGTAAAAATTGCCGGACAAAGGTAATGATTTAGCACATCCTTTGTTCAAAAATCGGGAAGAAAATTATGCCAAAATGTCACACATTGCCTATGGCAACAATTTTGCATAAAGGTTGGCAGCAAATAAATATGACAACTATGAAAAAAGAAAAATATGAAGAGAAGGGCAACTGCGAGAGCGCTTCTGCAGAGCAGAAGAGCAATGTTGCAAATGAGTCCAAAGCTGCCAATGCGGCGGATAATCCTGCAGAAGTGAAGTTGGAGGAGCAGCAAGCCGGCAAAGAGGCAAGCGAGCAGGCCGGAGAGAAGTGCAATAAGGAGAGCGGCAAGCTTGAGGAGGTTACAAAGAGGTGTGAGGAGTTGAACGACAAGTATTTGAGGCTGGCCGCAGACTTTGACAACTACAGGCGCAAATCTGCTCAGGCAAGAATAGACCTTATCTCCACTGCAAGCGAGGAGGTGATAAAGGGGCTGCTGCCTGTGCTGGACGATTGCCAGAGGGCTTTGGAGGCGCTTAAGAACTCCTCCGATGCAGACTCTGCTAAAGAGGGCACAGAGCTCATCTTCAACAAACTTATGACCTTCCTCAAGAGCAAGGGACTGGAGAGCATAGAGGCAATTGGAAAGGAGTTGGATACAGATTTTCACGAGGCGGTAGCCCAGTTCCCAACTCAGGATGAGAGCAAAAAGAACAGGATTATAGATGTTACGCAACAGGGCTACACCCTTAATGGCAAAGTGATTCGCTACGCAAAGGTTGTAGTGGGCATTTAATCGGTATTTGAGATGGAAAAGAGAGATTATTACGAAGTTCTGGGTGTTGGTAAATCTGCAAGTGCAGATGAGATAAAGAAGGCCTACAGAAAGTTGGCCATCCAGTATCATCCGGACAAAAACCCGGGCGACAAGGAGGCTGAGGAGAAGTTCAAAGAGGCTGCAGAGGCATACGATGTGCTTAGCAATCCGGAGAAGAGAAAGAGATATGACACTTATGGTCACGCCGGCATGGGTGGCGCATCAGGCACTGGAGGAGGCTTTGGCGGTTTCTCAATGGAGGATATCTTCAGCCAGTTTGGAGATATCTTTGGCGGACATTTTGGCGGTGGTTTCAGCGGCTTTGGCGGTTTCGGCGGCTTTGGCGGTTTTGACGGCAACTCCGGCAAAAAGGTTAACAGGGGAAGCGATATCCGCATAAGGGTAAAACTCTCTCTTAGCGAGGTAATGCACGGCGTTGAGAAGACCATAAAGATAAGCAAGATGGTTGCCTGCCCGGAGTGCAACGGCAGAGGCGCCGCATCTGAGGCAGATATACAGACCTGTCAGACCTGCCACGGCACAGGCTCTGTGCAACAGGAGATGAATACAATGCTTGGCAGAATGATGACAAGGAGCGTCTGTCCTACCTGCCACGGAGAGGGCAAGGTAATAAAGAATCCTTGCAAGAGTTGCAACGGTACAGGTTTGGTAAAGGGCCAGGAGGAGATAAAATTCAAGATTCCTGCAGGAGTTCAGAAGGGCATGCAGCTTACAGTGCAGGGCAAGGGCAATGCCGCGCGCAATGGCGGCATTAACGGCAACCTGCTGGTAGTGATTGACGAGGAGCCAGACGACCTCTTCATAAGGGAGGATAATGACCTTATCTACCACCTCTTTGTAAGTGTTCCCGATGCGATTCTTGGCGCCACCGCAGAGATTCCTGCCGTTGACGGCAAGTTAAGGATAAAGATAGAGCCCGGGACACAGAGCGGCAAGATCTTAAGACTTAAAGGAAAGGGTATTCCCGATATAAACGGCTACGGAAGAGGCGACCTGCTTGTCTATATTCAGGTGTGGATTCCAAAGAACCTAAAGGGAGAGAGCAAGGCTATGATAGAGAAGTTGGCAAAGGCTCCGGAGTTCTCTCCAAAGCCTTCCAAAGATGACAAATCCTTCTTTGACCACATTAAAAATATGTTCAGTTAAAAGCGGTTAAGGGCAATGTTTCTGGCACTGATATTCTCGTTGATTACTGCAACGGCAGCAAACCTGCAGGTGA
Organism: bacterium; assembly: GCA_004561775.1. Taxonomy (GTDB): domain Bacteria; phylum Bacteroidota; class Bacteroidia; order Bacteroidales; family UBA932; genus Egerieousia. The sequence continues at coordinate 6,355 of SFUD01000030.1, forward strand.
GCGACTCCGCGCAATTCCGTTTGCCGCTTGAGATTCCTGCAAACTTCTCAGGCAACTATGGGGAGCTTAGAAGCAACCATTTTCATAGCGGGCTGGATTTCCGCACGGGCGGCGCAATAGGGCTTAAGGTTATTGCCCCGGCAGATGGTTATATCTCTAGGGTCTCCATATCTCCCTACGGCTATGGCAGGGCTCTCTACATAACCCATTACAATGGTTACACTACAGTATACGGACACCTTGACGGATTCTCAAAAGAGCTAAATTCCATCATTCTCTCCAAACAGCACGAGATGGAGGAATCCAATCTGGATTTTACTATGGACGAGAGCGTTATGCCGGTCAAGGCAGGAGATGTGGTGGCATATACAGGCAACACCGGGTCATCGGGAGGACCACACCTGCACTATGAGATTCGCAACACCCTAAGCGAGACTCCGCTGGATGCCCTTGCAAGGGGCTTTGTCCGCACCACAGATACGCGCAAGCCGGAGATTCGCAGAACTGCCATAATTGGATGCGACAGCATTGGCGGAGTACTGCAGCTCTCGGGATTCAAATATGCCGGAGAGGTTACAAAGGTGCCGCAAAGGTTTATTGTGGCTGTAGATGCCGTAGACCGCCAGGAGGGCACACCGGCTGCTCTGGCAGTAAAGGAGTATACCTATTATATAGATAGCACCAAATTCTTTTACCTTAACATTGGCGAGGTTCCCTTTGAGAAGGGAAGGTACATTAACTCCCTTATCTACTACCCTCACAGGGCTCAGGGTGGAGCAGCTATGATTCAGAGTCTTGTGGAGGAGGGGAATATGCTAAGTGACAGAATAGTAGCGCTAAACAACGGAATAGTTGAACTTAAGGATACCTGCACGCACCGCCTTCGCATAGAGGTTGCAGACTACGCAGGCAACCGAAGCACACGCAGCTACAGAATCCG
>SFUD01000031.1 GCA_004561775.1 bacterium
TCATCTGTAAGCTTAATATCGGTACCACGGCCCGCCATATTGGTAGCAATTGTAACACAACCCTTACGGCCTGCCTCCGCAACAATCTCTGCCTCTCTTGCGTGCTGCTTGGCATTAAGTACATTATGCTTTATGCCGCGCAGCTTGAGCATTCTGCTCAGCAGCTCCGACACCTCCACAGAAGTAGTACCCACAAGCACAGGACGTCCCTGCTCCTTAAGCTGCACAATCTTCTCTATTACGGCATTATACTTATCCTTCTTGGTCTTGTAAATCTGGTCATCCTCATCCTTTCTTATAACAGGTTTGTTGGTAGGGATGGTAACAACCTCCAACTTGTAGATAGACCAGAACTCACCCGCCTCTGTCTGGGCTGTACCTGTCATACCCGCAAGTTTATGATACATTCTGAAGTAGTTCTGCAGAGTAATGGTAGCAAAGGTCTGGGTTGCCGCCTCCACCTTCACATTCTCCTTGGCCTCAATTGCCTGATGAAGACCCTCTGAATAGCGGCGGCCCTCCAAAATACGGCCTGTCTGCTCATCCACAATCTTCACCTTGTTGTCCATAATCACATACTCCACATCCTTCTCAAACATAGTGTATGCCTTAAGCAACTGATTCACAGTATGAACACGCTCTGCCTTAAGCGCATAATCGGCAAGCAGCTCATCCTTCTTCTTCATCTTCTCCTCTGCAGAGAGGCTGGACTTCTCAATCTCCGCCACCTCTACACCAACATCGGGAAGAACAAAGAACCTGCTGTCATCCAAAGAGTTTGCAAGCAGGTCGTGGCCCTTATCGGTAAGCTCCACGCTCTTGTTCTTCTCATCTATTACAAAGTAGAGCTCATCTGTAACCTTGTACATCTGCTTATTATTGTCCTGCATATAGAAATTCTCTGTGCTTATGAGAATCTGCTTCATGCCGGGCTCGCTCAGGAACTTTATAAGCGGATTGTACCTTGGCAGACCTTTATGCGCACGCAAGAGCAGTTTGCCGCCCTCCTCCGTATTGCCTGCAGCAATAAGCCTCTTGGCTTCATTAAGTATCTTGGTAACCTCGTTGCGCTGGGTATTGTAGAGGCGCTCCACAATAGGCTTAAACTCCGCAAAGTGCTGGTCCTCCCCCTTTTGCACCGGTCCCGATATGATAAGCGGAGTTCTGGCATCATCTATGAGCACAGAATCCACCTCATCCACAATTGCATAGTGATGCTTGCGCTGAACAAGATCTCTAGGCTCTATGACCATATTGTCCCTAAGGTAGTCAAAGCCAAACTCGTTGTTTGTACCATAAGTGATATCACACCTGTATGCCTGACGTCTCTCAACAGAATTAGGCTCGTGCTTATCTATGCAATCTACCGTAAGACCGTGGAACTGATAGAGCGGGCCCATCCACTCAGAGTCACGCTTGGAGAGGTAATCATTTACGGTAACAACGTGAACGCCCTCGCCGGCAAGCGCATTAAGAAAGACAGGGAGCGTAGCCACCAGAGTCTTTCCCTCTCCTGTAGCCATCTCCGATATCATACCCTTATGCAAAACAATACCGCCAATAAGCTGCACATCGTAGTGCACCATATCCCAGGTAATCAAATTGCCGCCTGCCATCCACTGATTCTTCCATACCGCATTCTCGCCCTCTATGGTAACAACATCCTGGGTAGAGGCAAGCGCCCTGTCCCAATCCATTGCCTTAACCACAATCCGAGAATTCTCCTTGAATCTGCGGGCTGTAGACTTCATAATTGCAAATGCCTCCGGAAGCACCTCCATAAGCACCTCCTCCAACATTGTATCTATCTTTTTGGCAAGTTTGTCAACTTTGGATGCAATCTCCTCCTTCTCCTCCGGAGAGATATTCATATCCTCCAACTTTGCGCGGAGTTCCCTCTTCTCGTCACGCTCCTTCTGCACATAATCCGCTATTCTCTGTTTAATCTTCTGAGAGGCCTCTCTCAACTGATCGTGGGATAAAGCGTCAATCTGCGGATAAACAGCCAATATCTTATCCAATATAGGCTTAATCTGCTTCATATCCCTCTCTTCCTTAGAGCCCAAAATCTTCTTCAGAAGCTGTAAAAATGTTCCCATTTCAAATTAAAATTATTTCAAAAAAATATTTTCCAACCTGCAAATTTAAAATTATTCATCAGAAATGACAAGTCCGCAGCAATTCAAGAACTGCTCTGCTCTTCTCTTCTCTGCTCTTCTCTGCATTTCTCTTATCATAATCCCGACAGATAGAGCAAAATGCCCACAACCGCACCAATTATTATATTCACAGCCTTTGCCTTCAGGAAGGTCTTGCGGCTTGAGGCAAGCAGCGGAAGCGCCGTGTGACCATCTTGCGATATAGAGTTGGCAAGAAGCACGGAGAATGGCACAATACCGTTAAGATAGAGTGTCACAAAGACCAGATGAGGCCCGCTCTCCGGAATTATGCCAACTGCAACTGCAAGCAGAATTACAAATATCATATTGCTGCTCACCCACTCCTCTATATTAAGGTACTGCACGCCAATCTGGCATACGGCAAGTCCGCCAAGTGTCCAAAGGAAGATGGAGAGAAGATGCCGCTTTATGACGTGATGCCAAAGATGCTCCTTAATGAAATGCTCCTTGGCTGTGGCAGTAAAGAGCAATGTAACTATGCTCATAATTGCAAAGAGGCAATTCATCCACTCCTCATCCAGAAGATGCAGCGTAAAGGTGCTCAGATGCCTCTCCTCTATAATCTCTTGCAGACTCTCTTGGTGCGCGACGTGCTCGTGCAGCGTATGGTTGTGCGCCGCCTCTTCGTGCAGCGCAACCTCTTGGTGCACCGCCGCCTCTTGGTGCACGGCGTGGTCGTGCCCTGCATGGTCGTGCCCCGCAAAGCCGCTCAGAAGGGCTACTACAAAGAGCGCAATTCCTGCAAGCAGCAGCAATCGCTCCCTGGAGGGCCTTCGGAGAGCATCCTTGTATGACGAGAGCCTGAATGGAGAGGCAATGGAGGAGTCGTGCTCCTTGTGAATCTCATAGCCATCGGGACAAAAGGCAAAATTCTGCTCTTTAAAGAGATACCGGTCGCAAACCAGACCTGTAACAATTGCCAGCGCACCTAGTATTGCAAAGAGCAGCAGCGCCTTAAGGGGCATTGTTGCAAGCATTACAAAGGCCTCGTCGCCGGAGGAGGCTATCATCATTGCAGTAAGCGCGCCAAAACTAAGGAGTTTGTGGGTAAAGAGAGAGACGGCGGCAAAACCGCCAATGCAGCCGGGCACCAGCCCAAGCAGAGTGCCAATGAGGACTTGATTGATTCCGGAGGACTTGAGTCGCGCAAAGAGAGAGCCGTGCGAACCAATGTTGCAATACTCTATCATCAGCATCATTATGAGCACCAGCCCGGTAATCAGAACTGCATTGCGCAGCACCTCTAGAAGATCCAACATAACTACTCTCTGTTTTCCGCCTCTTTACGTTTGTAATACATCTCCAGCAGCTCCTCCGCAGCGGTAAAGGATTCTGTCTTGCCGGCAAGCACGCTGGCCTCATAGTTGCCTATGCACTCCTCTATGAGAGGGTTCTCATAAAAACTGTTCTTAAGAGACTCGTTTATTGTCTCATACATCCAGAACTTTGCCTGCTCCCTTCTCTTGTGGGCATAGTAGCCGTTGCCCTTTACAAGCGCAAAATACTCCTCTATCTTGGCAAGTATCTCCGGGAGTCCCTCCTTTGTAACAGCAGATGAGGTGAGCGCAGTGGGCGTCCAAGTTGACTCTGTTGGAGGGAAGAGATGCAATGCATTGGCATAGAGAGCCTTTGCCATAGAGGCCTTATCTTTGTTGGTGCCATCTGCCTTGGTTATGGCAATAAGGTCGCTCATCTCCATAATACCCCTCTTTATACCCTGCAGGTCGTCTCCGGCGCCGGAGAGCATAAGAAGCAGGAAGAAGTCGCTCATAGAATGCACAGCCGTCTCCGACTGACCAACTCCAACCGTCTCTATGAATACCACATCGTAACCTGCTGCCTCGCAAAGGATTATTGTCTCTCTTGTCTTTCTGGCCACGCCGCCAAGCGAGCCTGCGCTTGGGCTGGGGCGTATAAATACCTTAGGATTGTTGCAGAGGGTCTCCATTCTGGTCTTGTCTCCAAGAATGGAGCCTTTGCTCTTCTCGCTGCTTGGGTCTATTGCAAGCACTGCAAGCTTATGCCCCTTATCTGTAACCATACCGCCAAAGGCCTCTATAAAGGTGGATTTTCCCGCACCGGGTACACCTGTAATGCCTATTCTCATAGACTCGAAGCCCCTCTCCGAATTATATTTCTGGCATCCCTCAATAATCTTCTGCGCAAGCACCCTATGCGCAGGCAGGGCGCTCTCCACCAGAGTGATAGCCTTGCTCAATATGGTGGTATTTGCAGCAAATATTCCCTCCAGATACTCCTCCACGCTCAACAGCGCAGGCCTCTTCTTTACCACCTTCATATATGGATTTATGATGGGAGGCTGCGCAACACCGTCATTTACAACAAGCGCCGTATCGGGATTAACATTATCTTTAGGAGGCCACTCGCCCGTAGTGGCTTGATTGTGAAGATGATTATCTATGCTCATATCTGTTGTATGCTATTTAAAATTCATTATATTACAGTCAAATGCACAAAAAGGTTCATAAGAGCCCGGTTGGGAGAATTTGTAACCACGGTAAGGGTAATAACATTCTCCCCCTTTGCCAAAGCCGCACTCTGCACCTTTACGGTTATAACTCCGCCCTTGCCCCCCTTTATCTCCTTGGGGTACTCTATTGCAACACTCTTCTCCCCGCACTCCACAGCTCTTATGAAGAGAGGGTCCTTCCCGATATTCTGCATAGGGAAGGTTGCAGTAAAGAGCTTGCCCTGCTGCACATCTCCGGCATAAACAGAGGTGCGCTCCTCCAGAATAAGAGGCGCCCTGTTCATCTGCTCCTGCGAGAGGTTGGAGAAGTTGTCCAGCAGCAGCGCATTAAAGACCAGCGGCTTTTGGCAAAGCACGCCGTTGCAGGCTACCTTGGCTTTGTATTTTACATTGCCCCAGCTATTATTTCCCTTTGTATCAATACTATATGAAAGAATTGCAACACTCTTGGCAGGAATGGGATTGGGGCTTAGCGAGAGGCTCAGGCCTGCACTCTTTGCAGAGAAGGTTACACGCACCTCTCTTCCCGATGTGTTTGCTACAGCCACACTTGCCTCCCTTCTGTTTCCCGAATCTATCTGCCCGGCATCTATGCCATACTTGGACTGGATGCCAAGCGGCCCGAAGGCCTCCGGATAGAGTTCTCGCAGGGATTTGTTCTTTGGATAGACCTCTCCCTTTATTCTCAATATTATAGGCTTGCGGCCAAGGGAGGTATATACGGTAAGAGACTTGTCGAAGGGATAAGGGCCCTGGTCGTTAAGGAAGGTGGCGGTAACCTCTCCGCTCTCTCCCGGAGCAACCGGTCTCTTTGTCCAGCCTGCTGTAGTGCAGCCGCAGGAGGAGAGCACCTGATAGATGGCCACAGGCTTTGTGCCCTTGTTGGTAAAGGTAAAGGTACAGTTTACGGGAGGGTCGTCCTCCATAAGACGCCCAAAATTGTGCACCGTCTTGTCAAACTGCATAACAGCAGATGGGTCTGCCTGCTGAGCAAGCGCCTGAACACCAAGCACTTGAAAACAGAGCGCAACAAGCAGCGCCACTCCCCACAAAAAACAACTCTTTTTTACCATAACATTTGCAAAGATACAACTTTAGTTAAAGTATTTTATCTAAATTTGTGCCATAACACATACTATTTACTATGAAAAATATCTTCAGAAATTTAATCCTCTTTGCAGCAGCTGTTGCAATCTACGGATGCGCCGGCTACGAGAGCGCTGAAAATGATCCTCTCAATGCCCGCATTTACACCTTGGAGAATGGTCTTAAGGTCTATATGACTGTAAATAAGGAGACTCCAAGAATTCAGACCTACATAGCAGTAAGGGTTGGAGCAAAGAACGACCCTTCCGAGACCACCGGTCTTGCCCACTATTTCGAGCACCTTATGTTCAAGGGCACAGAGCAGTTTGGAACAATGAACTACCAGCAGGAGAAACCTCTCTTGGACCAGATTGAACAGAAATTTGAAGAGTACCGCAAACTCACCGATTCCGCAGAGCGCGTTGCCTGCTATGCCGTAATAGACAGTCTCTCGCTGGAGGCCTCCAAATATGCCATTCCAAACGAGTACGACAAACTTATGAGCGCTATAGGAGCAAAGGGAACCAATGCCTACACCGGATATGATATGACGGTTTATGTGGAGGATATCCCTTCCAACCAGATAGAGAACTGGGCAAAGATTCAGGCAGACAGATTCAAACACAACATAATAAGAGGTTTCCACACAGAGCGTGAGACCGTTTATGAGGAGAAGAATATGTCCCTCACAAACGACTTCAGAAAGGTGATTGAGCGCGCTTCGCAAGAGCTCTTCAAAAAGCACCCTTATGGTCTGCAGACAGTTCTTGGAACACAGGAGAACCTCAAAAACCCATCCATAACCAACATAAAGAACTACTACAGCAAATGGTACGTTCCAAACAATATGGCCATCTGCCTCTCCGGCGACTTTGACCCTGAGAATATGCTTGAGGTAATAAAGAAGTATTTTGGAGATATGAAGCCTAACCCTAATCTGGAGTATCTCAAATACGAGGCTGAGGATGAGATTGAGCGCCCTATACAAAAAGAGGTCAGAGGACTAGAGTCTCCATTTGCCGTACTGGCCTGGAGATTCCCTGGCTCTTCAAGCAAGGAGATTGACACTCTCACCCTTCTCTCAAATGTCCTCTATAACGGCCGCGCCGGCCTTCTTGACCTTAATGTAAATCAGGCTCAGCGCACTTTAAGCTCCTCACTCTTCCTCTATGATCAGTCCGACTATACAATGCTGTTTGCCATTGGAGAGCCTAAAGAGGGACAGGGTCTGGAAGAGGTTAAAGGAATAATGATGGATGAGATAGAGAAACTCAAGAAGGGAGAGTTTGACGAAGAACTTATAGCAGC